>JAYVCG010000052.1:0-5979 GCA_043750075.1 Acetobacteraceae bacterium
CGCCGCGGTAAGTCCGCGCGCATCGCCGAGAAGGCGCGCGTCCTGGTTCCTGGCACGGGCAGCACGGGCACGGCCGAGGCGGCGCCCGCGGCGGAGTGACGAGGGCTGAAAAGCGGGGCCATGAGTGGTTTCCGTTCCAGTGAGATGTTTCAGCATGCGCGGGCCGCCTTCGGGTGGCCCGTTCCTTTTGAACGGCGCGCTTGTATTTTATCGCAAAAATGGCATATCATGGAATGAACTGGACAGTTGAGTTCCTTGACGACGCGGTGCGCGCCGATCTTGAGGCCATGCCCAGGGATATCGTGGCGAGTTTCTTGCGGATCGTGGAGATGATGGAAACGCACGGCCTTGAAAAGATGCGCGCGCCGTATGTGAAGCATCTTGAGGGGCCCGTCTGGGAAATGCGGATGAAAGGCAAGGATGGCATCGCCCGCGCCGCTTATGTGACCGCCACGGGCCGCCGTGTCGTCGTTGTGTCCGTGTTCGCGAAGAAGACCATGAAAACGCCACGCCGTGAGATCGAGACCGCCTTGCGCCGGGCGAGGGAGGTAAGATGACCCGCAAGTACATTCCCGTCAGGGAAGCGGCTGAAAAATGGATGAAGGATCCGGAATTCCGGGCCGCCTACGATGCTTTGGAAGATGAGTTCGCCCTGGCCAACGCGCTCATCAAGGCACGGAGCGACGCCGACATGACGCAGGAGCAGGTGGCGCGCGCCATGGGAACCACGCAGGCCGTGGTGGCCCGGCTTGAAAGCGGCAGGGCCATGCCCTCCACACGCACGCTCGAACGTTTCGCCAGGGCGACGGGCATGCGGCTGCGGATCAGCTTTGAGCCAGGGAAATCCGCGCCGGATCCGGCGCGTCAGTGAAAATCTGGTCTTCCTGACGAGGAAAAGCCGCCACGGGACCGGACCGTGGCGGCTTTCCGTCTCACCGTCCCAGGAAGCGCGGCGTGCGTTTTTCCATGAACGCCGTGCGGCCTTCCCTGAAATCGGCACTGTTGAAACAAATCTCGCCGATGTCTTTGATCGCCTTCATGTTCCGCTGGGACTCATCCTTCAGCATCTCATTGATCGTCAGTTTCGACGCCCGCACCGACAGCGGCGCGTTTTCCGAGATCGTGCGCGCGATGTCCATGACGGTTTTGTCGAGGTCCTCGATCGCCACGCAATGGTTGATCAGTCCGATCCGCTCCGCCTCGGCCGCGTTGATACGGCGTCCGGTGTACAGGATCATCCGCGCGTGGGACGGTCCCACCAGATCAATCAACTTACGCACCGAATCGGGTGCGTAGGCCACGGACAGCCGCGCCGCCGGAATGCCGAACTGGCTGTCCGTGGAGGCGATCCGCAGATCGGCCGCCATGGCGATGGCCAGCCCGCCACCCAGGCAGAAGCCGCGAATTTTGGCGATGACGGGTTTGGGGAAGGCGTGGAAACGATCCCGCCCAACACTCGTGATCCGGTCGTATTCCTTTTGCGCGTCGGCGTTGTTGCGGTTCTTCTCGAACTGGGAAATATCCGCGCCCGACACGAACGCCTTGTCGCCCGCGCCCTGCATCACGACGGCGCTGATCGTGTCGTCCGCCTCGAATCCCCGCAGGATTTCGTCGAGACCAAGCCACATCTCGATCGACATGGCGTTGCGTTTCTCGGGCTGGTTGAAGGTGATGAGGCCGATGCCGCCATCGCGCGCCGCCAGCATCCGGCCGTTGGCGTACGCGGTGGTTCCGACGGATTCCAGCATCTCAGATCACTCCCTTTTTGCGCAGATCGGCGATTTCGGCGTCGGTGTAGCCAACGGATTTCATCACCTCGTCCTGATGCTCGCCGGGGTCGGGGGTATGATGGCGGATGGCTTTCGAGAATCCCGAGATGTTGATCGCCGAGGCGACGATTTCCGCCTCTCCCACGTACGGGCTTTTCATTTTCGTCGCCATGCCGATATGTTTCACCTGCGGATCGGCGAACACCTGGTCGATGGTGTAGATCGGGCCGCAGGGGATGCCGTTGGCCTCCATCAGTTCGATCCAGTGATTGGCCGGTTTGGCGCGGGTGATGTCGGAGATGGCGGCGTTGATCGCCTTGCGGTCCTTGCTGCGCCCGCTCTGGCTTTTCCAGTCTTCCCGCGTCAGCCAGTCGGGACGCCCGATCGCCTCGCAAAAGCGGGTGAACACGCGCGCGGAACTGGCGGCGATGTTGATGTGCCCGTCGCTGGTGGGGAACACGCCCGTGGGAATGCCGGTTGGATGATCGTTGCCGGCCTGGCCCGCGACCTCTTTTTCCATCAGCCAGCGGCTGGCCTGGAAATCGAGCATGAAGATCTGCGCCTCCAGCAGACTGGTCGTGACCCAGCGGCCGACGCCGGTGCGCTCGCGGTCGTACAGCGCCATCATGCAGCCAAGCGCCAGCAGATTGCCCGCCGTCAGGTCGTCGATCGGAATGCCGACGCGCATCGGTCCCTTGCCAGGCTCCCCGGTGATCGACATCAGCCCGCCCATGCCCTGCGCGATCTGATCGACGCCCGCGCGCGGCCCATACGGCCCATCCTGCCCAAAGCCCGAGATCGACCCATACACAATGCGCGGATTGACCGCCTTCACATCCTCATAAGACACCTTCAACCGGTGCTTCACCTGGGCGCGCATGTTCTCCAGCACCACGTCGGCGGTCTTCGCGAGGCGCATGAACGCGGCATGCCCCTCCGGCGTCTTCAGGTTGAGGGTGATGGCGCGCTTGTTGCGATGCAGGTTCTGGAAATCGAACCCATGGCGGCGTCCGGTGATTTCCTCGCCATCCCCCACGGGCGGCTCGATGCGGATCACGTTGGCGCCCCAATCGGCGAAGTGGCGGACGGCGGTGGGCCCCGCGCGGGCGAGGGTCAGGTCGAGCACGGTGATGCCATTCAACGGCATCCGCGTCTGGCTCTGCTCCAGCATCGCCTTATCGGCTGGGCTTTCCGGCATGGTCGTATCCTCCTGGAATGATCGGACCGATAGTCCGCCCGGATGGACATTCACTCAAGAGCCGGGGCGCGAAAAGATGCGGCGGCCAGAGCACGGGGGGATGGATTTCCCTCATTTCGCCGTCGATTTCACGCGAATGTACCGGAATCGTTAACGATGGCGCGTGGCGGGGGATTGCAGAATGCGTCACTCGACCGGTGTTGCCCCCACATGACCCGGTCGAGGGGCCGATTTCTGGCCCAGGTCAACCCGGACCAACCTTTGACCCGGCTTCCTGAGGGAGGCCGGGTCGTTTTTTGGCACGGTCATTGTCTGGAAGTAATGCCCCTCAGCCGATTCCCTGACCCGCTGGTTCCGCCGTTCCGATCACCGGACGCGGCGGCGCCATCCCCAGCAAAAACCGCGGCACACGCCAGGGCGCCACCACGAGGCGATACACCGCCAGCGAAACAAGCGTGGCCGGAATCCAGATCGCCAGCACTTTCACACCCGCGCTCCAGGCCAGTGGTACCACTACCACGCCAAGCACCAGCACGGGAATGTGATGCAGTACGTAAACCGGCATCGTCGCCTCCCCCAGCCAGGTCAGCAAAGGCGTGGGCCGCGGCGGATGGCGTCCGGCATAACCGAAGGCCGCCCCGATGCAGCCCCAGGCGCACAACCCCACGCACAGGCGGCCAACGGGCGAGGGACCGGCGAGCACCACTCCCGCCAGTCCGGCCAGCGCCAGGACCAGCAGCCAGGGGGCGTCGGCGCGCAACCGGGCCTCGAACCCCGGCCAGACCGCGAACAGGCCGCCAAGCGCGAAGCACGCCGCGAACAGCAGCAGATTGGCGCCATCCCGCGCCAGGTTGGGCAGGAACGGCCAGTAGCCGTGCGTGACCAGCACCAGCGCCGCCAGCCCGAGACCCGGCAGCAGCGCGGCCCACCGGCCGGGCACTGCCTCGGACGGCGCGCGGCGGGCCATGTGCCGCAGCAAGGGCAACAGCGCGATGGAGATGATGAACAGATACGCCAGGAACCACAAATGCGACCAGGTGAGCAGATCGGACCGGGTGAAGTAACGGGCCACGAACGCCAGGAAGTCCGTCTTCAGCGGCGGCACCTCGCGGAACCCGGCCATGCGCAGGTCGCGGCCCTGGCCGAGTTCGATGAACTTGATGATGGGGCCTTGCAGGATCACGCCCGCGATCAACGGCACCAGGATGCGCGTGGCGCGGTCGTTCAGGTATCGTCCCACCGTCCGGCCGCGTAACGAGGCCGCCGAAGCCCAGCCCGCCAGCGCGAAGAAGATGCATAAGGTGGCGATTCGCATGCCCTCGTAAAGGACGGTCGCCACGGGCCAGACCACCGCGCTTTTGACGTGGTAAGCCGGTTCAGCCGCGAAGATCAGCAGCGCGTGCGCCAGGATGACGGTGGCGCAGATGATCACACGCAGCAGGTCGAGGTCGGTGCGGCGCGCGGGTTTGTTGTTTGGGGGGGGACGCTCCATGCGGCTTGATGCGGCGAAAGGGGAGGGGGTGGCAAGGGTGGGGCGGCATCGGGCAGAGCAATCGCCTGAGGAGAGCCACTGCTCCCAGGTCTCAAGGTCCGCCCGGAAAATTCGCCTGTGTTGCTGGCGGCGCAAGGATTTCACCACGGAGATCACGGAGAACCACGGAGGCGCACGGAGAAGATAGGCATCGCATCGCGTGTCTGGCCGCGCGGACGAACCTCCGTGCGTCTCCGTGGTAAGACTTTCCACCCTTCGGACCACGGGTCTTTCCGGACAGACACTGAGACCTGGAGCAGCGGCTTTCCTCGGGCGGTTGCCCTGAGACATCGGGCGTCGATACCGGGAAAGCGGTGGGACGTGCCAGGAGACATTACCAGACGGCGCGGTTAAAGGGGCGCCCGGTCACTCCGGAAACGGGAGGTGCGTGATACACCAGGCCGCCACCCCACCATGATTCAGGATCACTTCATGCGTCTCACCGAAACACATGCCTTGCGGCTGGCCGTGGCGCTCGGAAGCTGCGTTCCCCTGGCCGCGGGCGGCGTGGGGATGCTTCTCGGTCCCCATCTCCTGGGGTTTACCGGACCGGCCGACCTCGACAGCCATTTCCGCTATCTCTCCGGCCTGCTGTTCGCGATCGGCATGGGCTTTGCCTCCACCATCCCCCGCATCGAGGCGCACAGCACACGGTTCCGCTGCCTCACTGCCCTCGTGGTGACGGGAGGCATCGGACGACTGGGCTCGCTGCTGGCGATCGGAACACCCTCTCCGGTGATGCTGGCGGCGCTTGGGATGGAGTTGCTGGTGACACCGGGCCTGGCCCTCTGGCAACACCGGATCAGCGGGCTCAGTCCCGCAACCGCGCCACCGCCTCCGCCGTGAACGGTCCCGGACAAATCCGGAGCGGCGCCGGGATCAGGCGCGCGGGAATGTCCCGGAGGGCGGGATGCGCCAGCACGGCGGTCGCCAGCGACGCTCCGGCGGTGTTCTGAGGCAGCACCAGCAGCGCGGGGGGATGACGCAGCAACGCCTCCAGCCCGATCCGCCCGCCGGAGCCCATGTTGGTCAGACCCGCCGCGCGCAGGACGGCATCCATCAGCCCGCCCGGCCCGGAGGTCCAGCCGCGCGGCTCCCACACCAGCGCCGCGCGAGGCGGGCCGGGCGGTGGGGGCAATGCCGCGTCCATGGCGGCGAGCAACGGCTCCGCGCGATCAGGCACGCCCAACAGGGCGGCGGTGGCACGCAACCCGGCGCGGATGCCGGGGAAATCCTGGGGCGTGTCGATGCGCGCGACCGGCACTCCGGCGCGTTCCAGCAGCGCGAGGGTGGTGCGCGCGCCGAACTTCCCGCCCAGTACGAGATCGGGACGCAGCGCCATCACCGCCTCGGCGGAGGCACGGACCATGGGCAGGGCGGCAGCCTGTTCCGCCACGAAGGACAGCGCCGGATCATGGGCGAGGGGGGACAGCGCCGCCACCTTCTCCGGCGCCAGCAGCACCAGCCACTGGTCGGTGCAG
>JAYVCG010000053.1:0-3970 GCA_043750075.1 Acetobacteraceae bacterium
GGACCGCGTGTCGAACCTGGTTCACGCCGCGATCGACTGAACCACCCAGCCGCGCATGGGCGAGGGGAGGGGGCGCGGCTTCTCCCCCTCCCACAGCACGCGCCCGTCCAGGCTGGCACCCCAGGCCGAGGCCACGCCCATCACCCGCAATCCATCATGGGCCCATGCGTGGGAGGCGACGTGATGGTGCCCATGCACGATCATCTTCGCCCCCATCGCCCGCGCCAGCCCGTCCATCACCGCGTTCCCCGCCGGATGGCTGCTGGGCGCCTCGTGCGTGACCAGGATGTCGGCTCGCAGCGCCGTGAGGGCTTCGATGTCCTCCGGCCAGATCGCGGCGGTGGACAGCGAATGCATCAACGCCGCGCGTTGTACTGGGCCGTATCCTGGACCAAGCCTGGAGAGATCGTCCGCCAGTTCCGCGCGGCCATGCAACCGTGGCGCCGCGGGTGGCGACCACACGCGCGGGCGGAATGTGCCGCCGAGACCGGCGATCCGCACGCCCTCGATCTCCCGCACGCGGCCGTGCAGCGCGCCCGCCGCGGTCAGTGGATTACGCCCAGGGTGGGCGAGGTTGAACCACATTTCGGGGCCGCCATCGTTGTCGTGGTTGCCATGAATCCAGTGTACCGCCACGCCGCGATCCAGCAGCGGCGCCGCCAGTTCGTCCAACGGACGGTCGCACTGGATGTCTCCGAGCAAAACAGCGGCTTTTGGCGGGATGGGAAGCGCGGTGAGGCCCGCCTCGATGTGGTGCCAGTTTTGATGAACGTCGCCGATGAAAACGAGGGGCATGTGGTTCCGCGGGATGGTGGAAACCGCTATCATGGTCCCATGGTCACACTGCGCAAGCCGCCTTTGGCACGGATGACGCTGGCTGAGTTCCTGACATGGAAACCGGACGATCCCTCCGCGCGCTCCTGGCAACTGATCGACGGGGAGCCGGTGGCGATGGCGCCAGGCAGCCAGACCCATGGCGCGATCCAGGCGGAACTCGGCGCCTTGTTGCGGAATCATTTGCTGGAACGAGGCTCGCCCTGCCGCGTGGTCAGTGAGGCCGGTGTGGTCCCCAGGCTACGCGCTGACCGGAATTACCGCATTCCTGATCTTGGCGTCACCTGTGTGCCACCATCCGCGGATCACATGCTGCCTGATCCGGTGCTGCTCATCGAAATCCTCTCCCCCAGCAACGAGGCCGAGACCTGGTCCAATGTCTGGACGTATGCCTCCATTCCCAGCGTGGCGGAAATCCTGGTCGTTCACAGCACGAAAGTCGCGGCCGAACTGCTGCGGCGCGACGCCAATGGCAATTGGCCCGATGAACCCGTGACACTGGGACCGGACGAAGCCGTCACCCTCGAAAGCATTGGCTTCAGCGCGCCGTTGTGCTCCTTCTACCGAACCACGGTTCTCGCGTGAACGCGGCGCTGGAAGCCCATGCCGCGTTGTTGCGCAAATGGAATCCCACCATCAACCTGGTCAGCGCCGCCGATCTGCCGCATCTCTGGCCGCGCCACATCGAGGACAGCCTGCAACTGGGTTCCATCGCCGGACCATTGCCCGATCGTGTCATCGACCTTGGCTCGGGCGCCGGTTTTCCTGGGCTGGTGCTGTCGATCGCCTTTGGCATCGAGGTCGATCTGATCGAACAAGATCAGCGCAAGGCCGCCTTTTTGCGTGAGGCGGTGCGCGTCACCGGCGCCCATGCCCATGTCCACGCGATGAAGATCGAGCGCGCCACCGTGCCGCCCGCGCCCCTGATCGTCAGCCGCGCCCTGGCGCCGCTGCCGTTGCTGCTGCGCCTCGCCACGCCGCTGGTGGCGGAAGGCGGGGCGTGTTTGTTTCTTAAAAGTATTGGCGTGGAAACGGAAATCGCGGAGGCGGAGCGGGACTGGTCCATGCGGATCGAACGGTTCCCCAGCCGGACCAATCCGAAAGGGATCATCCTGCGGATCAGCGAGACACGGCCGAGGAAGGATGTGTCTGCCTGAGTCGTTGAAAGCACTGGATTGCCGCTGTTCCGCGGTCCGCGCGGATGAGAGGCCGCTTTTTTAACACAGAGTTCAAGACGATTCCACGGATTACACAGAGCCTGGCGGTATCATCGTGGGGTGAGGTCCGCGTCGCGGTGGTGGCAAAGTACACAGGCGCTTCGCGCGGGGAAAGAACTCCGTGTAATCCTCGAAATCACCTTTGAAATCCATGTTGAAAAATCAACCTCTCCGCCACGCCAGCCAAGGGAACACGCCCCGCCACGCATCTTGTTCCGTCCATGCGAGACCTGCTCTGACCCCTCCCCCCAACCACTGATTTGGCGATGACGCACAGTGTTCGTAGAATGCCGCGCCCGCGCCCGATGAGGAACTGTAACGCCCATGAACGACACCGTGATGCCTGAGCCTCAGGCCTTTCTGGATGGCCTGCAAAGCCAGGCCACACGCCATGAAACACCCTGCGGCACGGGCCGGATGGTCTGGCACCTGTGGGACACTTCCGGCGGAAAAGCGCCGGTCGTGGTGCTGTTCCACGGCGGCGCCGGATCGTGGCGCCATTGGGTGCGGACCATTCCGGTGCTGATGCGCACCTACCGCGTCCTCGCCCCCGACCTCCCCGGACTGGGCGAATCGGACTTTCCGCCGGACGGGGAAAACGCCGATGCCATCGCCACCATCGTCGCCGATGGCATCGCCGCGATCATCGGTCCCGCCACGGGATACGATGTCGTTGGCTTTTCCTTTGGCGGAACGATGGCCGCCTGTGTCGGCGCGCTGCGCGGCGATGTGGTGCGTTCCGTGACCATCATCGGCTCGGCCGGCGTGGGCGATCAGGCGCTGCTGGGATCGGCGGTGCGGCTGGAAAAAGTCCGGCATCTGGAAGGACAGGAACGGCGTGACACGCACCGTACCAACCTCAACCGTCTGATGATCGCCGATCCGGCGAAGATCGACGATCTGGCCGTCATCATCCAGGACTGGAACACGGTGCGCTCGCGGCTGAAAACCCCCGCCATCTCGCGCGGCGGCGCCATCATCAAGGCGATCGACGCGCTGCGTGTGCCGCTGAACGGCATGTGGGGCGAACTCGACGCGCCCGCCAACCCGAAAGGGCCGGAGCGGGTCGCCTCCCTGAAACGCCGCAAACCCGGCGCCGACATCCGCGTCGTGCCGAAAACCGGGCACTGGGCTGCTTACGAATCGCCCGAATACGTCAACCCGGTCTTGCTGGAAATGCTGGCGCGCACACGCCCGGCGGGAGTTTGAAACGATGAATGACGCGAGCGAGATCGCCACGGGTCCAGGCGTGACCATGGGCAACGCCGGCCCCGGCATGATGGCGGGCGTGCGGGTGATCGAGATCGCTGACGAGCGCGCCGAATACACCGGATTGCTGATGGCGGGCCTCGGCGCGGAAGTCATCAAGATCGAACCTCCGGAAGGCGAAGCGGTGCGCCGCTGGCCGCCCGCGCAGAACGGCCAGGGCATCTTTTTCACTTTCCAGAATTCCGACAAAAAATCCGTCGCGCTCGACCTCGACACCAGCGAAGGGCGCGCCGCGCTCAAGCACCTCATTGCGTCGGCCGACCTGCTGGTGGAGAACCTGAAGCCGGGCGCCCTCGATCGCAAGGGCTTCTCGCCAGAAGAGGTGCGCAAGCTCAACCCGCGCCTGGTGTATTGCTCCATCTCCGGTTTTGGCGCCGATTCGCTGTATCCGGGCCGCGCCGCGTTCGATACCGTGATCCAGGCGATGTCCGGCCTGATGGACGTGACCCGCGTGGGTGCCATGCCCATGAAGACAGGCCCATCCATCGCCGACGTGATGGGCGCCGCCTGCGGGCTGTTGGCCATGATCGCAGCGCTGGACTGGCGCGATCGGACTGGCATGGGCCAGTATCTCGACCTGTCGATGCAAGACATGGCCGCATGGTCCACGCAGACTGCCTGGAACGGCGGCCAGGGGCTGCGGCAGGCTC
>JAYVCG010000054.1:0-3464 GCA_043750075.1 Acetobacteraceae bacterium
AATCGGGAGTATGGAAGCTTCACGCTCAAGACATTGCTGGAACTGGCTTCCACGTTCGATGTCGGGCTTGTGGTGGAGTTCGTTCCTTATGAGGATTTCATCAGGCGCACGCATGATTTAAAACCAGAAGCCCTGGAGGTCACGGGTTTTTCACAGCCAGACTTACAGCCCTTGTACGAGGAACACGAGCCGGTCATCGCATGTGAGCGGAAAATTGACTCAACGGAAAAAGCGGCCCGGCAGTCTGGCGAGCCGATGTCCATCGTGGTTTCGCATGAAAACTCCTGAATGTCACAAGCACCATTTGCTTCCCTTCCGGCGGCGCGGTGCGGAGGGAGGCGTGCGATGGTCACACGATCGCTCGAATGCACGGGATGTTCGCGTGTACGGAATATAAGAGCCTGTTTGACTCCGTTCTCCCTTCCGTGAGGGTGAAAGGCCGCTTTTTTAACACAGATTTTAAGGCGATTTCTTAGATTACACAGAGCGTGGCGGCATCGCCCTGGGGCACATTTCTCTTTTCCGGCGGTGGATACGGACACGGGCGCTTCGCGCGGAGGGAAGAACTCTGTGTAATCTTCTAAATCGTCTTTAAACTCTGTGTTAAAAAAGCAGCCTCTCCACCGCGCCGGCCAGTAAAATACAGTTGAACATGCTCTGATGCCTGTCTCATCCGCTGGAAACGTGCCCTGACATGGTTTTGTCCTGTGAATGACAGCCTGAAATCAACCGGTGAGCACCAAAAGTGCCCACCGGCGCACGTCACGCGTCCGCGATCACACCCGCTCGATCAACGCCGCGATCCCCTGCCCCACGCCGATGCACATCGTCGCGATGGCGCGTTTCTTCCCGTACGTCTCCATCGCATGCACCGCCGTCATCGCCAATCTCGCCCCCGACATGCCCAGGGGATGGCCCAGAGCAATCGCCCCGCCATGCATGTTCACATGCGCCGCGTCGTCGGGCAGGCCCAACTGGCGCAGCACCGCGAGGCCCTGGGACGCGAACGCCTCGTTCAGCTCGATCACGTCGATCTCGTCGATTGACATGCCCAGTTTCGCCAGCAGCTTTCGCACCGCCGGAGCGGGACCGATGCCCATCACCCGCGGCGCCACACCCGCGGTCGCCATCGCCACCACCCGCGCCCGCGGCGTCAGGCCATGGCGTTTCGCGCCCGCCTCGGAGGCCAGGATCAGCGCCGCCGCCCCATCGTTGACGCCCGAGGCATTGCCCGCCGTCACCGTCCCCGGATCGCGGAACGGGGTCTTCAAGTTCGCCAGCATCTCCAGCGTTGTATCGCCGCGCGGATGCTCATCCGTATCGACAACGGTGTCGCCCTTGCGGCCCTTGATCGTCACGGGCGTGATCTCGCGCGCGAAGAAGCCGCTGTCCTGCGCTGCTTTCGCGCGCTGCTGGCTGCGGTAGGCGAACTTGTCCTGATCGGCGCGGGATATTTGAAATTCCTCGGCCACGTTCTCGCCGGTCTCCGGCATCGAATCGGTGCCGTAGATCTTCTTCATCTGCGCGTTGACGAAGCGCCAGCCGATGGTGGTGTCGTATATCTCGTTACTGCGCGAGAAGGCTTCCGTGGCCTTGCCCATGACGAAGGGCGCGCGGGTCATGCTCTCGACCCCGCCCGCCAGCATCAGGTCGGCTTCCCCGCTCTTGATCGCCCGCGCCGCCGTGCCCACGGCATCAAGACCCGAGCCGCACAGCCGGTTCACCGTGCCGCCCGGCACCGAGGCCGGCAGACCCGCCAGCAGCGCCGCCATGCGCGCGACGTTGCGGTTGTCCTCACCGGCCTGGTTGGCGCAGCCCATGATGCAGTCGTCCACCGCCTCCCAGTCCACCGAAGCATTCCGCGCCATCAGCGCCCGCAGCGGAATGGCGCCCAGATCGTCGGTGCGGACATCGCGCAGCGCGCCGCCGTAACGGCCGATGGGCGTGCGGGTGAAGTCGCAGATATAGGCCTCGGCCATGATCGTTTGCTCCCTTTGGTGTTTCTCCCAGAATTGTAATACGCGCGGCGGCGGGGGCCAAGGCGCGGTTCCCCGGAAAGGCCGCCTGTGTTCCCGCGGGCGGATTGTCCGGAAGGCTTCACGGCATGGCGCCGCTCCCCGTGTCCCCCGTCCATAACCGCGTGACACGCCCGGACCCGGCTGCCATGCTCCCCGTCATGACCATCCTTCGCCGCCAGCCCGTCATGACCCGCGCGCAGTTCTTCGACTGGGCTCAGGCCCAGGACATGCGGTACGAGTTCGATGGGTTCGCGCCGGTGGCGATGACCGGGGGCAGTCTCAAACACAGTCAGATTTGTCAGAACCTTTGGTTCGCCCTGCGCCGCCGGTTGAGCGGCACCGGTTGCCGCCCCCTGGGACCGGACGCCGGTGTCGCCACCATTGGCGATGCCGTGCGCTACCCGGACGCGCTGGTCACATGCACCAGGATCACGGGCGAGGAATATCTGACGCCCGGCGTGATCGTGGTGTTCGAGGTGCTCAGCCCCACCTCCGGCCGCATCGACCGTATCGTCAAGGTTCAGGAATACGCCGTTGTTCCCTCCATCCTGCGCTACGTCATCGTGGAATCCTCCGGCATCGGCCTGACCGTGCTGGAGCGGACCACGGCGGATCAGAAATGGACCGTCACGACTTTGCTGGCGGCGGAGGACGCGCTGCCCCTGCCCGAAATCGGCATCACGTTTCCCGTGGCCGAACTGTATGAGGAGGTTGATCCGCCTGAGGCGTGATACCCGCGTTCACTCCACCGACAGCAGCATCGGCACGCCGCGCCGGTCCGGGCATGTCATGACACCGTTGTAACCATCCTTGAAAAATCCGCGGAACGTGCAGGTGGCGCCCTCGATCAGCAGCGTCGCGGTCGCCTCCCCCGGAGGATCGGACACGCGCAGCCGCAATTCGCCGGTTTTTTCCTCCGGGCCGTCCGGGCCGCAGAAACCGACATGTTTCAGGGTCAGCGGGCCTGTCCACGCGAGTCCGCCGCCCTCCGCCGGTTCGGTCACGGCCGCGGTCAGTTCCCACTCACCCAGAAGACCGGCCTGACCCGTGACGGTGCGTGTCCGTGCCTCCGCGGGGCTGGCCAGCCCGATCAGCACCGCGGTCCAGAGGGCGAGACCCGGCCACGCCCTTCCGCCCCTCACGGTTTCGCGCTCGCCAAAAACGCCCGCGCCTGGGCGATTTCCGCCCGGCTGGCGTCCGCCTCCGAGGCCAGCGCGGCGGCGGCGGCGTAATGCTGGCGTGCCTTCGCCGTATCGCCCAGGGCGGCGGCGGCCTGAGCGGCGCTCAGAATGGTGTTGAGGCGGTTGGGTTCCTTGCGCAAGGTGGCCTCGAACGCCGTCAGCGCGGCCGCCGCGTTGCCGTTTCGCAGCAGCATCGCGCCATACAGTTCCCGCGCCGGGGCCAGCGGTCCGGGGGTCACGGGATGCTTGTCGGTCTTGTCCTCGG
>JAYVCG010000055.1:0-10408 GCA_043750075.1 Acetobacteraceae bacterium
GGTGGTGGTGCTGAGCTTCGATGAACGCGGGGTGCTGACCGGCATGAAAACCGTCACGCGGGATGACGCGATCCCGGTCGACATCGCCACCCGCACGACCCCCTCGCCGGGCACCGAAGCCTCGTTCCTGCAACAACTTTTCGGCAATATCGGCCGCTTCAACGCGGGAGGCGTGGGCGGCAGCGCGTCCGGCGGAGGCGGATCGCCACGCGGCCTGAGCACCCAGTGACCTGACGGCTCCACGGATTCGATGATCAACAACGCGGCGGTCCGTGGCGCGAGAAGCCGTCAGTTGCGTTGCCGCTTATCCTTCGGCAGTTTCCGGCCCGGAACGTGATACTGGATGGAACCGAAGCATGGATATTAATCAACCGGTCGGCACACAGGCCCAGACCGAGGCGCTGACGCTGCGTTACGGCGAAGGCGGATCGCCAGAGAAAACCGGCCCCTGGAACGACGTGATCGCCTGCCTGATGTCGCACCGTTCGGTGCGTGGCTTCCGGCCCGACGCGCTGCCCGAGGGCATGCTGGAAACCTTGGTCGCCGCCGCGCAATCGGCCTCCACCAGTTCCAACCTGCAAACCTGGTCCGTGATGGCGGTCCATGATCCGGTGAAGAAAGCCGCCCTGGCGAAGATCGCCAGCAACCAGAAGCATATCGAGCAGTGCCCGCTGTTCCTGGTCTGGCTGGCCGACGTGTCCCGCAACGAACGTCTCGGCGCCGAGGAAAAGATCACGCTGGAGACCATCCCGCATTTCGAGACCTATCTGGTCGCCGCCATCGACGCCGCCCTGGCGGCTCAGAACGCCACCGTCGCCGCCGAATCCCTGGGTTTGTCCATGGTCTACATCGGCGCGCTGCGGAACGACCCGATCGAGGTTGGCCGTCTTCTGGGACTGCCGCCCGGCGTGATGGGCGTGTTCGGCATGTGCGTCGGTTATCCACTGCCCGCCGTCACCAACGAGGTGAAGCCGCGCCTGCCGCAATCGGCGATCCTGTATCACGACAGCTATTCCACGGCGACCGAGTCAGCCGATCGCGCCGCCTACGACGCGCGGATGGCGGCGTTCTCCCAACGCCATGAAATGACCCAGGATACCTGGACGAAGCGTGTCATCGGCCGCATGGGCAAGCTCCCGGCCATGGCAGGGCGCGACAAGCTGGTTTCCATTTTGCACAAGATGGGCTTTCCGCTGCGCTGAACAGCGCCGCCGGTGGGGCCAGATCCGCCGGTTCTGGCGGGTCTGGCCCCACCGCGAACGCATGGCGCCGTGACCGGAGACGATGCGGGGGAGCATCTTCGGTCAGGCCGCTGATTGGTTGCTTCTGTGCATGAGCAGTCCCGATCTCGCCACTGTGCGCCATCTGTCGCTGGAACTGGCTGGCCTCGTCGGACGCGCGCCCGTGGTGGACGCCTTCGCGGCCAAACTGCCTCCGGGCTACCGTGTCCACACGGGGGCATGGTGTTGACGCTTGTGTTTCTGCCCGCGCTGTACGTGGCCTGTTTCCGGGTCCAGGAGCCGGTGGAGGAAAGCTGACGCGTGTGGCCGGGGGAAATGCGGCGCTTCATTCTTCAGACAGATCAGCCAGGCGCAACCCCTCGGCATAGCGGGCGGTATCCTCGGCCTGGATCATCGGCGCACGCCGGATCGCATCGTTCACGGTGAAACCCGGCTCCAGCTTCAACAGCCGGGCGCGCACATCCGCCGCCTCGCGCGCGCGGCCCAGAAAGCCCAGGAGGGAGAGGTAGACTTTGAAGGAGGAGGAGAACCAGGGATTGAGTTCGATCGCCTCGCGTCCCGCCGCCGCCCCCGCCTCGTACTCACCGCGCATGAGATGCGGAATCATCAGCGATGTCTTGAAGAAAAACAAATGCGGATCGGACGGAGAAAGCTGGATCGCCTGACGGATGCGGGTGATCGCGTCCTCATGAACGCCGAGATACGTGGATGAAAGGCCGGAGAAGCACCAGGCGATTGCCAGGTTGGGGTTGAGAGCGATCGCCCGTTCATGCAGCACGGCGGCCTCGGACGGGCGCTTCATCAGAAAGCCGCGCACATGCCCGGCCAGGGTCAGCGCCCGCGCGTCGTTGGGGTCCAGCGCCACGGCGGTATCGGCCAGCAGCGCCGCGCGTTCGGTCGCCGTGACCGGATCGCCGGACCAGCCCTGGCCCACCAGAAACAGGTGCCAGTACGCGAACCAGGCGTGACCTACGGCGAGGGTGGGCTCGGCCCGCACCGCGGCCTCCAGCAAATCGCCCGCGGCGTGAAACGACGAGCGGTCCAGACGATAGATCGCTGGCACGGCCCGCAGGACCAGTTCACCCGCCGAGGTGCCGGGCGTGCCGCTGGAAACCGCGCGCTCGCCTTCCCGTATCAACAACGCCGGTTCCACCTGGGCCACGATCGCGGCGGCGGCCTCATCCTGCAATGTCAGGGTATCCGTGGCGTCGTGATCGAAGCGGGTGGCCCAGATGACCTCCCCCCCCGTCCGCGTGTCGAGCAAACGGGCGGTGATCCTGACGCGGTCGCCGCCGCGCTGGATCGTGCCGTCCAGGATCATGTCGATCCCCA
Source organism: Acetobacteraceae bacterium (assembly GCA_043750075.1). GTDB lineage: Bacteria > Pseudomonadota > Alphaproteobacteria > Acetobacterales > Acetobacteraceae > Rhodopila. The sequence continues at coordinate 2,574 of JAYVCG010000055.1, forward strand.
TGCCAGACCAGCGCGAATGATCCTGATCGAAAGGGTCGGCGCTCGTGTTCAACGAGCCACCCGACACGCAGGATATCCAGCGAAACCGCGACAAAGCCGTGGTGAGTTCCTCGGCCAGTCCCTCCGCCAGGACAGGGTCCACGTTTGAGCCGATGATCCGCATCGCGCGAACGCCCAGCCGCAGGCCGGCGCGTCTGGGTTTGGTGTGGTGTGGGGCTTCATCGGGTTCATCACCCTGGTCTGGCTCGTCGTTGGGATGTTTGCCGGGGCCGTGCCGGATCTGCTCCAGAAACGCCATCATGTCCGGCGAGGGCGTTTCTCCCTGGAGCGTTTCACGCCATTGCTCACAGGCGAACAACGCGGCGGAACGGCCGCCCATGCCGACATGGGCCTGGATCAGCGCCCGCCAGGCGCCATCATGCGCCGGATCAATCTTCAGCAAGGACCGGGCGGCCGCGATGGTTTCCTCGCCGCCACCGCTGTCCCGCAAAATGGACAGACCGGCGAGCCGTGCCATGCTGTGCAGACGCCGGCGCTCTTTCAACAGCCACTCATCGAAGCAGGGGTCGAGGCCGGTCAGATCCTCCAGGAAGCCTTCCTGGAGCAAAGTCAAAAGTCCGTCGCGCGGCGCGGTGGGACAGGCGGCGTCCAGAGCATCGACCGTCACACCACGCGGTTCCATCGACAAATGATGGCGCTCGGCCGTCAGGATGCGATTCCAGGGCGTGCCAAGCGTTTCCTGCAATTCGTGCACCGATTGCCGCAGAGAGGCGCGGGCTTGTTCCTTTTCCCGCTGACTCCACAACAACGCGGTCAGTTGCATCCGTAACACCGGTTTGGGCGCGGTCAGCGCCAGGACCGCCACCATCGCGCGCGTCTTGCGTGAGCGCGGCAGATAATCCACGCCACGCGCGTCGCGTATCGACATCCCGCCGAATAACCGGATCGTCAGCGCCGGTTCCTGGCTGGGTTCATCGCGACGCATGGTGGGGCAAGCCTCGCGATCCGTTGATAAGCCCGGTTCCGGACGCGGGCCGACCGGATCGTTGAGAGACGCGTGCGGGCTGTTTGAGGGTACAGCGTTAACATCGCGTGATGAAACCGGGTCATTTCCGCGTTAATTCCGCCGTATACTCCTGTCCGTGAAACCCATGATACCATTCTGGCTCCCGCGCCACGTCACTGTGACCGTCTCCGGACAGCCAGGTGGGGAGTAGCTTCTTCTTGTGCGACAGCCGCGAGAGGATCAAAATTCTCCCGTGAAACGGGCCGCATGCCCGGAAGGAGGATCCGGATGACCGTCCCGCCAACCACCGCCGTCGCCCCAGGAGCCGGCGGGCTGCTGCCCGGATGGGCAAAACTGGCCCCTGGCCTGGCACTGTGCGCGGTGATCGCCGCCGTCGCGCTGGTCGCGGGCAAGGCGGTGCCGCTGGTCGGCGCGCCGTTGTTCGCCATCGCGCTCGGCGTGGTGATCGCCAACACGCTGCGTGACACGATTCGTCTCAGCACGTTGAAGATTGGCGACATCAGCAAACTCTGCCTCAAGACCGGCATCGTCATCCTGGGCGCCAGTCTCGATCTGGGCGACATCGCGCGGACCGGCGGGAATTCGCTGCTGTTCCTGGTGCTCACCGTCGCGGCGGGACTGGTCACGGCCCTGGTGCTCGGCAAGTCCATGGGCATCGACTGGCGCATCCGCTGTCTGATCGGCATGGGAACCACGATCTGCGGCGCCTCCGCCATCGCCGCGCTGGCGCCCGTGATCCGCGCCAAATCCGAGGAAATCGCCTACGCTGTCACCGTCGTGTTCTTCTTCAACATGATCGCCGTGTTCCTGTTTCCGGTACTGGGCCACATGCTTGGCCTCACGGATAACGGCTTCGGCATCTGGGCCGGCACCGCGGTCAACGATACCTCCGCCGTCGTGGCGGCGGGCTTCGCGTTCAGCGACGACGCGGGCGCGATCGCGACCATCGTGAAACTGACCCGGACCACCCTGATCATCCCGCTGCTGATCGGCTTTGGCCTGGCGCTGCCCTGGCTGGACCCGGCGGCGGCGAAGCAGGATGTGCCGCTCGTCAAACGCATCTACGACGCCTTCCCGGTCTTCATCCTGTTATTCCTGATCGCTTCCCTGGCCCGCACCCTCGGATTGACCGGTGGCCACACCGCCGACATTCAACTCCTGGGCCGCTGGATCATGGTGATCGCCCTGGTCGCCGTTGGCTTACAAGGCCATTGGCGCGCTTTCGCGGGCGCTGGCGCAAAACCCCTCCTTCTGGGCGCCCTGACCTGGGCCGCGGTCGCTCTCACCAGCCTTGGCATGCAGGCCGCGACCCATCAGTTATGATAGTTTACCAATTTCAGGAAATTTATCTTGACACCGTTAGTTAACAACGTTAGTTAGAAGCGGCGAGCGGGGCCATGGCCTGCGTCTGATCCAACCCTCTGCCCGTTGGATAAGGGGTGGGTGGGATTCCGGCGGTGTCTTGGTACCACTCGCAACGTCACTTTCACGATTTCCAGGGACTGGAGGCTTTCATGAACACATCCACCACGGATAACGGCCGCATTCGTCTTGGCGGCGCGATGCGCCTGCCGGCCGCGAAGCTGGCCACCCCGAAGATCGTCCTGGGTGGCGCGATGCGCCTGCCGGCCGCGAAGCTGGCCAACATCAAGATCGCTCTGGGTGGTGCGATGCATCTGCCCGCCGCGCGATAGAACGCGGGTGGTTGTCATGATCCCCGCGGAACCTTTGCCGCGGGGATCGCTCTGGTCGTTACTCAGTAGTCGGTAATTTGGGCTGCAAATTTAACCATAAAACGCAGATATCAACGAGATTTATCCAAATTTTGTGTAGCCCAAATTACCGACTACTGAGTAACCATGATCGCGAGGATGCCATGCCGGACTCATCGCCTTCCATCGCTCGTTTCTATCGCCTGATGGAACAGGCCCGGCCGCCGATGCGCGCTGACCGCTCGGCCGCCGGAACCCTGCCAACCCGTGCCTATCGCTATTGTGAGGCGGTGACCGCCGCCGCTGGATATGGATGGTGGGTTTTCCCTCCCATCGGTATGCGCTTCATCTGGGACGGAGCGGACATTTTCTGGACCTGTGATGCGCTGGACGATTGGGAACCGCTTAGCCCATCAGCGCAAATGCCAGGGTTTTCCGAGGCTTTCGATGCCGCCGCACCCCGACACCTGAAAGGCTGCGCGCCTCCCTTACTGACCGCGCTGCCTGAGCCGGGCGCGCTCCAGATCTGGACCGGTCTGATGGTCCGCACCTTGCCCGGCTGGCATCTTCTGGTACGCGCGCCCGCGAATTTACCATTGAGCGGCGGCTTCGCGCTTTACGAGGGGATCATCGAGTCCGACACCTGGTTCGGGCCGTTATTCACCAATTTGCGCTTCACCCGCACGCACAGTCCGATTACCCTGCGGCCAGATTTTCCGCTGCTGCAATTACAGCCGGTGATGGCGGCGCATTACACCGATACCATACTGGACGCCACGGATCTGGTACCCGCGATGGGCGGTCTCGCCGAGGCGGATTGGCGCGCCTACCACGAAACCATCGTTCTTCCGAACGAAAACCCGGACCGTCCGTTTGGCGCCTATGCGAAGGAGGCCCGCCGCCGCCGCAAATCCGGCACGGCGGCGGGGCAGTGCCCGATGCGCGGGTTGACTGGCTGAACCTTCGCCCGTCACGGGCCAGGCCGCGCGTCAACAGGACGCGCCGGCGGGGAGCAAGGCGGGCCTGTATGCGTCCGGCGCGGATACGGCCATCACGGATGAAGCCCGCGCGGACACGGAAGATCAGATCCGCATCATCCGGGCCATGCCGGCGTCGCGGGCGGCATGGCACAGGAAATCCACCAGCAGTTTCATTTCCATCACGTCCGTCATGGTCATGACGCGGCTGAGCCCCCAAATCTCCTGAACCGCGTCAACCGCGCCCAGCAGCGCCGGATCATCCCCGGTCAGCAGCAGCACTGGCAACGTGCGATCATGGGCCGCGACCGCCATCATGACATGGAACCCATCCTGCCCGCGGCCCGCGAGATCCGCGATCACCGCCATCGGACGGCTTTCGCACAGTAAGGGTGCCAGATATTCCTCGCTGCTGACATGTTCGACGCCAACGCCCAGAAATTCGCAGATGGTATCGAGCAAATGGTTGTTCTTGTCGTCATCGCGCACGATCAGCACGGAATGACTGGCCAGGCTGGCGCTTTCGCTGAACGGACTGGCGGTCCGGTCAGGAGCGAGGAACGCGGACATTGCGATGTGTACCATGACGCCTCCGGTGGGTCGTTGAACCAGGAGCCTGTCCGGTTCCGGTGATACGCGATGACCAAAGAGTGCGTCAGTCTGGTTTCCGGCGATACCCCTTCAGGCGTTAGTTATTGACCCAAACTCGCTATTTCACCGTGAAAGACCGTGAATGTGGCCAGGCGCCGGGGCCATCCGTCTTTTTCACATGCCAGAGCGTGCCCGGACCTCACGCGCGATCGCTTCCTCGATCAGGCGTTTCGCCTCGGCGGCATCGCCCCATCCGGCGATCTTCACCCATTTTCCAGGCTCCAGATCTTTATAATGTTCAAAGAAGTGCTGGATCTGTTCCAAAGTGATGCTTGGCAGGTCGGTATAATTCCGCACGTTCACATAGCGCTGCGTCAGCGCGGGGGAGGGCACCGCGATGATCTTCTCATCTCCCCCGGCATTGTCCGCCATCTTCAGCACCCCGACCGGACGGACATTGATAACCGCGCCCGGCAGGATGGGCCGTGTGTTGGCGATCAGGACATCGATGGGATCACCGTCCTCGGACAAGGTATGCGGGACGAACCCGTAATTCCCTGGATAACGCATGGGTGTGTAAAGAAAACGATCCACCACGAGCGTGCCCGCTTCCTTGTCCATCTCATATTTGATAGGCTCCCCGCCGATGGGAACCTCGACGATCACGTTGATGTCCTCGGGTGGGTTATGGCCGATGGCGATGGCTTCGATCCGCATGATGGCTGTTCCTGGGCAAGGGGTGGCGTGCCCGGACCCTACCCGTCCTGGCATCCGGGCACCATGTCAAACCCCCGTGTGTCAAATCCCCGTGGCTCGCGCGCCCAATACCGCTATCATGCGCCACCGCTATCATGCGCCAGACACCCATGGGTGCCTGAAGCCGCGATAAGACAAAGACCACGCCATGGGCGACGCTCTGAACCCAGCAGGAGGAACAAGATGGACGCCACCCCCGACATGACCCGTCACCCGCGGGAAAAGGTGAAGCCGGACACCATCTCCCCCGCGCTGTTCGCGCATTTCGTCGTGCGCACGTCGCATTTCGACGCGATGCGCGACTGGTACCAAACAGTGCTGAACGCGCGCATCGTGCATGACAACGGCACGCTCTGCTTCATGACCTATGATGATGAGCATCACCGGCTGGCGCTGATCAACGTGCCTGGCCTGACGAAACCGGCCGCTGACAGTTGGGGACTGAATCACGTCGCCTACAGCTACAATACGTTGCGCGATCTGCTGTCCACCTACGTGCGTCTGCGCGACCAGGGCATCGTGCCATTCCGGCCGATCAACCATGGTCCCACCGTGTCGCTGTACTATCATGACCCCGACGGCACCGGCGTCGAGTTGCAGGTCGATGCCTTCCCCACCAAACAGGAAGCCGAGGGCTGGTTCAAACGGGACGCCTTCAAGGCAAACCCGATCGGCGTGCTGTTCAACCCAGAAGAATTCCTGGCGGCGTTCGAAGCCGGTGTTCCAGAAGAAGAACTGCTGACCCGCCCCGAAGGCATGGCCGCGCCGAGTGTGGCCACGCGGAAATGAGGGACGGCTCCGGTTCCCTGAGAACCGGAGCCTCCTGGGCTTTTGGTGACTCCCCCATGAGTCATGGTGATGCCTTCTTTTCATCCCGCTCTGGACAGACGCCGCCAGACCGGGGACGCTGCTCCCGCGACAACGCGGGAGGAAACAACAATGGCCTCGGACAACAAAGCCGTCATCGTCACCGGCGCCGCGAGCGGCATCGGTCTCGCGATGACACTGGGCTTGCTCACGGCGGGTCATGACGTGACGGCGGTGGACCGCAACGGCGCCGCCCTGACGGCGCTGGCGAAACAGGCGGAAAGCCTCAAGGGCGGGGTGAACATCGTGACGGCCGATCTGGCGCAGCCGGACTCGTTCGCGGCGATCGTGGCCTCGGCGCTGATCAAATATGGACGCATCGACGCGCTGGTGAACAACGCGGGCATCGGCCAGGCGTCCGTGCGCGAGGGGCAGCGCACGCCGATCCGCTTCTGGGAGACCACGCCCGCGGAATGGGCCCGCTTCATCGCCATCAACGCCGCCGCGCCGATCAACATGGCGCGCGCCGTGCTGCCGCACATGCTGGCGGCGAAACAGGGGCGGATCGTGACGGTCACCACCAGCCTCGGGACGATGGTGCGGGAGGGGTATCTTCTCTACGGCTCCAGCAAGGCCGCCGCCGAGTCGGCGATGGCGGTGCTGTCGGCCGATCTGGTTGGCACCGGCGTCACGTCCAACATCCTGGTGCCCGGCGGCGTGACCGATACGCCGCTGGTGGGCGAGGCCACGAACCGCGACAAGATGCTGAAACCCGCGATCATGGCAACGCCGCTGCTCTGGCTGTTGTCCGATGAGGCGCGGACGGTGAACGGACGCCGCTTCATCGCCGCCGATTGGGATGCGTCGTTGCCTCCGGCCCAGGCGGCGGAGAAGGCGGGGGCGCTGATCGCGTGGGGGAGCATCGCAAGGATGCCGATCGAGCCGGGGTGAGGGCGTTCCGGCGTTATTCCTGGAGGGGATGTCACCACCGCTGTCCGTGCCATGGCAAGGACGGCGGCGCTCTTCATGACGGCTGGTCCCATGCCCCGGATACACAAGGGAAGCGCCTATGGTTTGGCGGGCGGCGCCGGGACGGTGGCCACGGGCTCCGGCTTCTTGAAGAACGAGAAGGGAGATGGGTCTTTGTTGAAGATCAGGCTGGCGCCGATGATGATGAACGCGAAAACGAACGAGGCCACGACTCCGACGAACAGATTGAGCCAGAACGTCGCCCTGAAGGATGTGACATCCTCAACGCGCGTCCTGATCGCGTTCACCTCTGACAGGATGGACTGAGCCACGGCCTGCTGGCGTTCCGCCTCGATCTGGTCCGTCATGTAGGCGTTCGCGGCCTCGGCGAACCAGGCAACCGCACCCTTCTGGATCTCGTCGAGGCGGGCGTCTGATTGATCCCTGATCCAACGCTCGACTTCAATGGCGGTGGGTGGTTTGCCATGCCGGGTTTCGTGGTGTGCTTCCCAATCGTATTTCGCCTCGGCATAGGATGCGAAGGCAAGAAGCGCGACCGCTCTGGAGGAGCCGCCTTCCGTGAACCGCCTGAAAACATCGCGATCGCTGTCAACGGGCATGGTTTCAGAGATGGCGGAACAGAGGAACCTTGCGGTTGGCCGCCCGCATCGCCAGCGTCACCTTCGCGGCCTTCTGGGCCTGTGCTTCCCTGAGGGTCAGAGTCAGGCGTGCCAGATCGGGCGCCTTGACGATGGTGGATACTTTGATGCGGGCCTCGGTCTTTAGCGGGATCGGTCGCGTCATTTGGGTGCTCATGGTTCAACTCCGCCAGCGCGGCCATTGGATATAGGAGGTCGCCACTAAAGATTCAAAGTCAATCGGAAGCATCAAAAAACCGGCTCCTCGCTGTTTGGAGTGGGTGGTAACGAATTCACGCTGGCAGCCTGAGGTCGGGCTTTCCGGCGATGAGATAGACCATGGCCTTGAGGTTTCGCG
>JAYVCG010000056.1:0-2913 GCA_043750075.1 Acetobacteraceae bacterium
GGCATAGAGCTTGGCGGCGGCATACGGGGAACGCGGATGAAAAGGGGTCTGCTCGTTTTGCCGCGGCTCCCGGATACGGCCAAACATCTCGGAGGAAGAGGCCTGATAGAAGCGTGCCCCTGGCAGGACCATGCGGGTGGCCTCAAGCAAATTGACCGCGCCAAGACCGGTGACCTGACCGGTCAGCAAAGGCTGGTTCCAGGACGCGGCGACGAAGCTCTGGGCGCCCAGATTGTAAATCTCCTCCGGCTGATGGGTCTGCAACAACCGGATCATGCTGGACAGGTCGATGAGGTTCCCCTCCACGAGTTCCACGTCGTTCACGATGCCCAGCCAGCGCAGCCGCTCCCCCACGGCATCGGACGAGGCGGACCGGCGCATCATGCCGATGACGCGGTAGCCCTTGCCCAAAAGAAACTGTGACAAATAGGCGCCGTCCTGACCGGTGATCCCGGTGATGAAGCATGTGGGCATGAGCCTCCTGAGGCTGGCATGAGAAAAGCCCCGTGAGAGGCTGTCAGTAACTTTAGTGTAAGCGGTGGGGGACACCTGATCCAGGGGGCGAGGGCCTGGCACGGGGCCATCGCCTGGAGGAAAAAAAGCCAGGATTTCCTGGCACACATCCTCCGTCAGCAAGGCCAGGATGAGAGGGGGATACAACCAGGCGGGGCTCCCCTCGGGGTAAGCCTCAGTCTCAGGCGCCTGAGCCGCTTGCCCCGCCCATGCGGCACCTGAACCGCCCATTCTCCGGGCCCGGCGGCGGCTTTCGCCCTCATCCGCTCCAACGCCGCGATCAGATCGAACGGCGCGCCCTCCCTGGTTTCCAGGCGAAGCATGTTCCAGCCGGTGCGGATGATGAAATCCCCCCGCGTTCCCTCCGGCTGGTCCAGGAAGGACGCCATCGCGCGGACCCTGGGCCAATACGATACGGTCATTGCCTCATCGAACGTCAGAAGCGCAGGCTGACAGTCTGGCACATGCCGTCTGGCACATGCCGTCTGGCACATGTCACGGAGACATCATCATGACCACTGATACCCTGAACGCTTTCGTGCCCGGCCCGCGCTGTGAGGCGCGAGGGACCGCGTCCGGCCCACTCGCGGGTCTGACCTTCGCCGTGAAGGATCTGATCGACGTTGCCGGCATACCCACCGGCGGCGGCAATCCGGACTGGCAGCGGGCGCATCCGGTGCCGGAGCGTCATGCGTGGATCGTCGAACGCCTGTTGGCGTCCGGTGCCTCCCTCATTGGCAAGACGGCCACTGACGAGGTGTCGCTTGGCATCCTGGGTGAGAACCCCTTCACCGGCACGCCGCTCAATCCGGCGGCGCCGGACCGGGTGCCGGGGGGATCATCTTCTGGCTCGGCTTCCGTTGTCGCGGGCGGAGTGTGCGATTTCGCCCTTGGCACGGATACCGGCGGCTCGGTTCGCGTGCCCGCCAGTTTCTGCGGTCTGTTCGGCATCAGGCCGACCCATGGCCGTGTCGATTTTTCCGGTGTCCTGGCGCAGGCGCCGGGGTCGGACACGGTGGGGTGGTTCGCGCGCGACGCGGGGATTTTCGGGCGGGTGTGCGAGGCCGTGTTCGGCGCCCCGCCGCCGGACGTATTACCGCGGCGGCTGATCGTGGCGACCGACGCCTTCGCCTTCGCCGATCCCGCTGTCGCGGACGCGCTGGCGCCAATGGTCGAACGGCTGGCGTCGCTGATCGGCACGCGTCAGGACCGCGTGCTGGCGCCTCAGGGTCTGTCGGTCTGGCAGGCGGCGCAGCGTTGCCTGCAATCGAGCGAGGCATGGCAGACATTCCGCCCCTGGATCGATGCCCATAATCCGCGTTTCGCCTTCGCCGTCGCGCGCAACCTGACATTGGCTTCCCAGATCACCGACAACGAACGCATGCGCGCGGCCCTGATGCGGGAGGAAGCACGCGGGCGGATGCGCGTGCTGTTGCCGCCAGGGACGATCCTGTGTTTGCCGGCCACGCCCTTTCCGGCGCCAAAACGAGGTCTGTCCATTTCGGAACTGTTGTTCCCGAGGGAGCGGATTTCCGCTCTGACCTCTCCGGCCGGTCTGACCGGCGTGCCGCAGATCAACCTGCCGGGTGCCCTCGTGGACGGGGCTCCCGTGGGCCTGGCGATCATGGGCGCGCGCGGATCGGATCTGGAACTGGCCGCCGTCGCGCGGGCTTTCGCCGCCTGAGCGGACGGTGCCACGATCAGACGTGGTGAGAGCGATCATGCGATTGATCATGCGATTGATCATGCCGCGGCGTCACAAGGAAACAGGAGACGGACATGGCGGACCTGACAGGCAAGACGGCGCTGGTGACCGGCGCGCAACAAGGGATCGGCGCGGCCATCGCCATTGCCCTGGCACGAGAAGGCGCGGATGTCGCCATCAACTATCTGGACGATGCGATGGCGGCTGAGGCCGTGGCGGCATCGGTGCGTGCCGCGGGACGCAAGGCCGCGCTGGTGAAAGGCGATGTCTCCACCGCCGCCGCCCGTCTGGTGGATGAGACCGTGGCGGCCCTGGGAAAGATTGACATTCTGGTGAACAACGCCGGCGTGTTCCCGCGCGTGGCGATGCTGGACATGACTGAGCAGGACTGGGACTTTGTCCATGGGATCAATCTGAAAGCGGGATTTTTCTGTGCCCAGGCGGCGGCGCGGGCGATGATCGCGGCGGGTATCGCGGGGAGCATTGTCAATTTGGCGTCTTCGGCGATCTTTGGCGCCTCGCCACGCGGGGTTCATTACGCGGCGAGTAAAGGTGGGGTGGTTTCCATGACGCGCGCGATGGCCCTCGAACTCGCTCCCTGGAAAATTCGCGTCAACGCCATCGCCCCTGGGCTGACCGACACGGCGCAACCGCGTCATGGGATGTCGGAGGAGGAGCTGATGGCGCGGGGGGCC
>JAYVCG010000057.1:0-8355 GCA_043750075.1 Acetobacteraceae bacterium
TGTCCGCCGCGCCCATTGTTCCGCGGTGCGGCGCAGGCCGGTCAGGGCGCGCGGGTGGAAGGCGGCGCGCAGCGTGCCGGAGCGTAACGCCTCGCACACGATCCCGTGACGCTCGATCAGCTCGAACACGAAACCGGGCGCGTTGCCCGACAGCGCCACCATCCGCGCGCCGAGGTCGGGGCCAAAATCGGCCTCGATCCGGCCGGGGTCATGTTTCAGTCCCGGATTGACCTGCCCGCCGTTGCGGCCGGAGGCGCCCCAGCCGGGCGCGTGCGCCTCCAGCACCAGGACATCGACACCTTGCTCCGCCAGATGCAACGCCGCCGACAGTCCGGTGTAGCCGCCGCCGACGATCGCCACGGACACGGAACGGTCTCCATCCAAAGGTGGCGCGGGCGGCGCCGGGCGGGCGGTTTCGGCGTACAGGCCGCGCGGCGGGATTACTTCCTCGGTCATGCGTGCCATCATGACGCGAAGCGGCGGGGGAAACCACCATGGCGCCCGATGCGAAGCGCGTCTTCCCTGTCAAATATCTCCCATTCCCCGTCCATGCCCCGCGGCCCGCTGCTGACAGCGGAAGCCGATGGCGTCCGGCGACGTGAGGATGAGTGGTGTTTTCTCGTGCCTCGGTCAGGGTTTTTTCTGGTTGATGCCTCAGGCAAGGCTTTCACCACGGAGTTCACGGAGAACCACGGAGGTTTTTCCTGAAACACGGGGACCATGCACGGGCATGAACCAGGGTCGCGCGGAATGACAATATTCCCTTCTCCGTGCGCCTCCGTGGTTCTCCGTATCCTCCGTGGTGAAAGCCTTTCTGGAACCCTTAAACGGCACGGATGTTCCGTAAGCCCGTGGAGGCGATCACAAACGGGCGTGCTCGCTCCACCAGACGTAACGATCGGTGTTGTCGCGCGCTTCTTTCTCGACGGCTTCGGGATTTTCCAGATAGCGCCGGGCGAAGCCGTCGATTCCCCACCGTTCGTATTGCATGACATGCGTGAGTTCATGCGCCCAGAGTTTCGTGTCGGCGCGGGCGCGGTCATCGTCGCGGAACAGGATGACATCGCCAAGCGCGATGGCGGCGGTATCGCCGTAGGTCAGCGCGAGACCGGGGAGGCCGATGCTGTCCGCCTGGCCGCTGCTGTAGCGGGCCTTGCGCAGGATCATGTCGGGGAAGAACCCCAGCAGGGCGCGGTTGATGCGCGCGGGCACGGGTTTCACGCCGGCGGCGATGGCGTTGTCGCGTCCGGCCTGGATGAGCGTGGCCAGCAGCCGGTTCGCGTGCTCCAGCAGGGATTGCGGGATCAGGGACGCGGGCGGCACCGGCTGCGCTCGCGCGGGGAGAGCCCAGGAGAGGGCGGCGAGGAGGAAGGAGCGGCGCACGAGGGGGATCCTTGCCAGGGGGGGCTTTGGTTTGGTGAGTGTCATGTCAACTCCCCTTCACGTCGATTGTGCGGCCGGATCGTGGCGGGCGTGCCATGACCAGAATAGCGTCTGGAGGATGACGGGGAAATGCCTTTCGCGGTTAAAGCGTGGTAGGGTTGCCTCGCTCCGGTTCCGGCACGGGTGAGAAGCATGTTCGACATTCAACACCATGAGCGTATTGGTTCCACCAACGATGAGGCGCGGCGGCTCGCGGTGTCTGGCGCGGCGCATGGAACGGTGGTGCACGCGGATGAGCAGGCGGCGGGACGGGGGCGGTTTGGACGGACGTGGTTCAGTCCGCCGGGCAATCTTTATGTGTCCGTTTTGTTGCGGCTCGATCTGCCATCGTCGCGGTCGGCGGAACTGAGTTTTCTCGCCGCGCTGACGGTGGCGGACACGGTGGACGCGTTGTTGCCGAAGCATGTGCGGGCCAGTTTGAAATGGCCCAATGACGTGCTGGTGGAAGGGGGCAAGATCGCCGGAATCTTGCTGGAGCAGGTGGAGGACGCGCGGGTCATTGGCATTGGGTTGAACGTTTTGCATGCGCCGCGTGGCACGCCGTACAAGACCACGACGCTGGTGGGGACCGGGGGGCTCGCCACCGTCGATGGGGCGCTGGATATTTTGCTGGAGCGGCTGGCCATTCATCTCGAAGAATGGCGGCGCCTGGGCTTTGAGGCGATCCGGACCGCGTGGCTCGCACGCGCGCATCCCCTGGGCGCGCTCTTGCGGGTGAACATCGACGGCCAGTTGGAGGAAGGCACCTTCGCCGGCCTGGAAGCGGACGGCACCTTGCTGCTGGACACCCCCACCGGACGGCGGCGCATTGTCAGCGGCGACGTCAGCGTGTGAGGCGGGTGCTTCTTGCGGGACGCTCGCGCCGGGCGCTGGTTCTGCCGCATCGCGGAGGACTCGGAGGGTGGTCCGCTCCTGCGGCGGCACTACCGATTTCGGATGGCTCCTTGACACAATGCCATCATTCCGTCTATCCTTTACAGGAAGCTACTACTGTAGGATATCTTTGGCATGAATTTGCCCTTGCCTCGGCGCCGCTATGAACGTGGCGAGAATCGCATTAGGCACGTTGGGGTCGTGGCTCAGCCTGAGATACGTAAGTCCTCGAACGGTGAGACTCTTGGCAAGTGCCCGGCCAACTTTCCAATAGAACGTCGGCAGACACTCCTTGACAAAGCGATTCCCCATCACACTCTCGCTCCTTATAGTGAGACGTTTCCAAAGCGCCTTTACGCCGTGGATGAGGATGGCACCATATACACGGCTCAGACAACAAATCTCGGAGATAGTTATCATGGATACCCTTACGCCGGGCGGATGGGGATGCAATTGATCGCCGCTCTCCGCAAGATGGCCCGTGAACGGGGATGCGAGGCCAAATTCAACGTGTGGCTCAAGCGCCACATTATTGTAGGGGGACCACCGGATCTGCTCAGAGGATCATCGGACACATGAAGTTTAGCTTTGATCTTGAGAAGACAGCGGATGGCTTCCTTCGCGTGGCTTTGGACATTGACGGGGAAGTGGCTTGGCCGCATCCGGACCAGGACGAAGGTAGCTCTGACTTTGATCCCGAGGACGTGGTTTCTTATCTCACAGATGCATGGCCATCACTCCTGCTGGCGCAGTCCTGGCCCATTGATTTCGAGGAGAAACAGCAGCCTCATTCAATGACCGGCCTCTTGAGAGCGGCGGAGAATCGTTGGGCGCAGCCGGGTGCAGTGTCTCTGACGGAAATCAGGAGCGAGGAAATACTGCTCGACGCCTTCCTGTACAATCACGACCTGAGTCAAATGAAACATGGAGCCAGTCTGAAGTCCTGTTTTGTATTGCGGCAACATACTAATGTTCAGCTTGAAACCAATGGCAGGATGTACGAAGATATCCCATTTGTGACCTTCGCTTCTGAAATCAACAAGCTTTACTCCCTTGCCGTGGAATTGCTGCAAGAAAGGACTGACAGTGCCGCGATTCGAGTGATAAAACGAGGAGAAAATCGTGAACAGATTGATCCGATCACGGCGGCGGCGCTCCTCAGCGGCCTGCCACGCCACGACATCGAGGGGTCTGACAGCCTGCAAAAGAACCTGGTGAGCGCGGTTGCCAATCGCACACTTTCTGACATAGCCAATGACAATAACAGCCCGATCTACGCTGCGGCGCGCAGCGCGGGCATTCTTGGCCCAGCCAGCTTAGCCGAGATTCTGTGGTGCATTCGATCCATGACGAGCGGAAACACGGTCGAACTCAACAAGCTCCGCCGCCTTGTGCGGGGACATCTTCGCGGAACCACGCTCGCACCACGCGATCAAGGTATTCGCGCGGCCAATTACGTTCGTGACTGGCTACGCCTGTCTGATGATGACCCCGTGGACTCCAAGGCGCTCTCTGATAAACTCCTTATTCATGTGGTTCGTCAAGCACTCTCCGACGAGCGCCTAGACGGAATCGCCACGTGTGGACCGGCGCACGGGCCGTCGATAGTATTGAATTCAAACACGCGCCGCCGTGGGGCGGGAGGTGAGGATCTGGAACGTTCACTCCGGTTCACTTGGTTGCATGAAGTCGGTCATCTGATACTTGATCGTGACGAGTGGCCTGCCCTTATCGACGCAGCGAAGCAACGTGTGCCGCGTTCGGTGGAAACTCGCGCCAATGCGTTCGCCGCGCATCTGTTGCTGCCAATGCGCACTGCCTATCGTTTATGGGATGAAATTGGAGCGCCCCTTGATTGGGAAAAACTGGAGCCATTTCTTAATCGCCTTGCCAGCAATTTTGGGCTGCCACGCATCGCGGCGTCACGCCAGGTCATGCGCGGGGCACCACAGGAACGGCAAGGGTTTTTGAGGCAGACTTTCAAGCAATATTATCCCGAAGTATGATCTACTTATCGTGTAGGATGGCAGCCACCGGTCAGATGGGCAGGATGCCATGCAAGATATGTTAACCCAGATTAGAAATGTCTCCTTTGTCCCTTGGAAGAGATTGGAAGACCCCACCCCCTTCCATGGCGCCTTCTGAGGGCTCGGACATGGGTGCCGAGGGGACATTCTAATGTGGGTTAACACACCACCCAAATTTTAAGCAGGATCCGCCCTTTGGATTCTTGTCCGTCCCCTGGAGAAAACGCCCATGTCCTTAATCCCGCCGCGGCCTGCTTGGCACCGCCGCCGCCCTGTCCGCCACGCCCGTCCTCCGCCCCCGCGCGCAGGGCAGGCCGTCGCTCAAACTGGGCGTGCTGACCGATCTGTCGGGCACCTACCGGGACAACACCGGCCCCACCTCGGTCGCCGCGGCGCGGCTCGCGGTGGAGGAGATGCAATCCCAGCTCGGCTTCGACGTGGAGCTGATCAGCGCCGATCACCAGAACAAGCCGGACGTGGCGGCGACCATCGCCCGCCAGTGGTTCGACCAGGGGGTGGATGCCGCGATCGACATCCCGACCTCCTCCGTGGCGCTGGCGGTGGCGCAGGTGGCGAAGGACAAGGACAAGATGATGCTCAACGCCTCGGCCACGGTCGCTGCGCTGACGGATGAACAGTGCAGTCCGAACTCCATCGTCTGGAGCTTCGACACCTACGAGAACGCCCATTCGACGGGCGGGACGCTGATGAAGCAGGGCCACACCTCGTGGTTCTTCATCACCGCCAACTATGCATTCGGACACTCGCTGGAGGAACTGACCGCCGACGTGGTGAAGAAAGGCGGCAGCCAGGTGAAAGGCACGCTGCGCTATTCGTTCCCCGATACCACCGATTTTTCCTCGTTCCTGGCACAGGCGCAGGCCAGCGGCGCCAAGGTACTGGGGCTCGCCTGCGCGGGCCTGGACACGCAAAACCTGATCAAGCAGTCGGTCGAGTTCGGCATCAACCGGAGCATGAAAACGCGCCACTGCTGCTGTTCATGCAGGACGCGCACGCGATCGGGCTGGAAATCTGCGCCGGGATCACCACGACCGAAACGTTCTACTGGGATTTGAATGACCGCACGCGGGCCTTCACCAAACGCCTGCTGACGAAATCGCCCAGGAATTACCCTAACCAGGCCCATGCCAGCGCCTATGGCATCACGTTGCATTACCTTAAGACAGCTCAGCAAATGGGCGTGGCGGAGGCGAAGAAAAGCGGCCGCGCCACGGTGGCGAAAATGAAGTCGATCCCCACCGACGACGACGCGTTCGGACCCGGACGGGTGCGCGCCGATGGCCGCGGCGAGTTTCCGGCATACTTGTTTCAGATGAAAACACAACAGGAAAGAAAATCCGAATGGGATCTGTACAAAATCGTCACGAAAGTGCCGGTGGAGGACATGCTGCACCCCCTTAACGACAAATGTAAGTTCCCCACTCTCTGAAACGATCCGCCGCCGGAGGCGGGCGCACGCCTCCGGCGGCGCATCACGAGAAAGGTTCCCCATGACTGACCTGCTGATCCGCGATGTCCGCCCGTCCGGCGGCGATGCCGTCGATGTCCTGATGCAAGGGGGAAAGATCGCGCGCATGGCCCCCGGTCTGGCCGCTCCGCCAGGCGCGCGGATCGAGGAAGGACACGGGGGATTGCTGCTGCCCGGTCTGGTGGAAGGGCACGCGCATCTCGACAAAACGCTGATGGGACAACCCTGGCATCGCAATACGGTGGGGCCCATGCGCGATGAGCGGATCGAGAACGAACGCCAGTACCGCCGCGGCGGCGGACATGACGCGGCGGCGCGCGCGCTGACCCTGGCGCGGGCGTATCTCGCGAACGGCACGACGCGGATGCGCACGCACGCCGACATCGACACGGAAATCGGACTGCGGCATTTCCACGCGACGCTGCGGACACGGGAAGCGATGGCCGGGTCGATGGACATGCAGATCGTGGCCTTTCCGCAATCCGGCCTCACCAGCCGTCCGGGGACCGAGGAGCTGATGGATCAGGCGCTGCGGGAAGGGGCGGATGTCGTCGGCGGCATCGACCCTTGCTCGGTCGATCGCGATCCGGTGGGGCATGTGGACGCCTTGTTCCGTCTGGCGCACAAACATGGCAAGCCGATCGATGTGCACCTGCATGAACCCGGAGAACTGGGGGCGTTCTCGCTCAATCTGATCCTGGAACGGACGGTCTCGGCGGGCATGGCGGGGATGGTGACGATAAGTCACGCTTTTTGCCTGGGCGCCCTCGCCACCGGGGAGCGGGATGCGTTCCTGGACCGCATGGCGCGGTGGGACGTGCGGATCGCCACCACCGCGCCCGCGAGCAACCCGGTGCCGCCACTGATGGTGTGCCGCGCCGCCGGAGTGACGGTCTACGGAGGCAATGACGGGGTGCGCGATACCTGGACCCCACACGGGCGGCCCGACATGCTGGACCGCGCCATGCACATCGCGTTGCGCAACGGCTTCCGCCGCGATGATGAACTGGAAGTGGCGCTGGAATGTGTGACCACCGCCGCCGCCGAGGGCTGCGGGTTCGCGGGATACGGGCTGGTGGAAGGCGCCTGGGCGGAGTGCGTGGTGATGGACGCGGAGACCGTGGCGGAAGCAGTGGCCCAGGCGCCGCCGCGCCGCCTGGTGGTGGCGCATGGGCGGGTGGTGGCGCGGGATGGGGTGGTTGTGGAGTAGAGGCTTCGCCCCATTGCCCGCCAGGAGCGGCGGTTTTTGGAAATCATTACTGATCTGTGTGTTTTCACTTCAGGTGAAAGCGCGGACCGCCCTCCGCCGTCATGCCCCGGCTCGACCGGGGCATCCCCTCCCGCGCCGTGCCGCGACGGATGCCCAGGCCGGGCCGGGGCGTGTGGTTCAAGGGAAAACGGCATCGCCTCAACCTGATCGGGAAGTGCTCTGACCGCATGCACCATCCGCGTGAGGCCCGCGCCCGCGCGGTGGACCTCACACCGGCGCCAGAAATGCAATATCCGGCGTGGAAAAATTTTCTCACATGCTTGCAATTGCAGCATCCATATTTTTAGCGGACCCAGGATCATGTCATTTTAAAATGGCGTTAATCATTTTAATCCGCCCCTGAACGTGGTCATCATCATTCGATTGCCTGACCCGGTTTCATGGAGGTCCGTCATTTAACACCAGGCCGGTACACACATGACGGCGGATCATCCCTGAGACGGCCAATAGCGGAAACATAAAGCATGCCACTCGCCTGATAATCCCTTGATCCACGGTGAATGACAAAATTTAAACATGAAGTTGATGGATTAATGCCGTTGAAGGATTGCGTTCCATCAGAATTTCCTTCACACCTCCTGAAACCAAAGGATTACCAGATACAAGGCATAATGAAGTTTGTAAAAATACTTTGAGACATGACACAAAAAAAGATAATGGTTAAAAAGTCACGTTTCATCAAACACGAATGGCTCAGCCATCGCCTTTCAGAGCATTTTCTGATCAGGTTGACTTCCCTGTCATGGCCCGGCTCGACCGGGCCTCCCCGCCAGCATAGTGCCGCGAGGGATCCTCCGGCCAGGCCAGGGGATGACGGGAAGTGGGGATGACGCCAACCTGATCGGAAAATGCTCTGACCCGGCATCCGGCCTCGAAAGGGCCAGAGATGCCACCAGACGGCAATCAAAAATCTTTTCCTCCAAGGTGCGAACGCACGGGACAGCAGAGGCAGGGGACTGCGACACATGAATGGATCGGCCATCGAAACCGCGATCATCGCGCTACGAAATGAAGTTTCCGTTGAAATCGCCAACACACCCGTTCTCCTTCGCGAGGCGCACCGTTTACGCCATCAGGTTTATTGTGTTGAGCGCGCTTTCGAGACCGGTCAGGATGGGCTGGAGCGCGACCAGTATGACGATCACGCGCGGCACGCCGTGGTGCGCTGGCGCCAGACGGGGGAAGTGGTCGGCGCCGTCCGCCTGATCCTGCCGGAAACACCGGCGGGGGGCGGCGCGCTTCCCATCCATCAT
>JAYVCG010000058.1:0-3527 GCA_043750075.1 Acetobacteraceae bacterium
GCGCCCACCATCCTGGTCGCCTGCTTCGCCGTCGCCTTCTTCCATTTCGGCATCCAGGCCTGGTTTAACGAGCCAGTGCGGATGGCGCTGGCCGAATCGCTCCAGGTCTCGCGCGGCTATCTGGAGGAACACCGTAACACCATCCGCTCCGACGCGCTGGAAATGGCCAACGATCTGGGCCGCGCGGGCCAGTATCTGGCGCTCGATCCCTCCATGTTCGTCTCCGTGCTGGAAACCCAGACCAGCCTGCGCGGCCTGACCGAGGCGGTGATCTACGACCCCAACACCGGCCAGATCCTCGCCGCCGCCGGGCTGTTCGTGGGGTTCGGCGTCGAGCCCCCCCCGCAGGCCGTGTCGCAACAGGCACTGACCGGCGACATCGTGGTGATCAACGCCGACGATGGCACGCGGGTGCGCGCCGTCGCGCGGCTGAACGCGACGCCGGTGCTGCTGCTGATGGTCGGCCGCCCCGTGGACCCGAAAATCCTCGGCTACATGGCCCGCACCGAACAGGCCGTGTCGGAATACCAGCGCCTGGATGAAAGCCGGTCGGGCCTGCAAATCGCCTTCGCCTGGATTTTCGCCGTGGTGGCGCTGCTGGTGCTGCTCGCCGCCGGTCTGATCGGCCTCGTCATGGCCAACCAGATCGCCCGTCCGATCGGCACCCTGATCAACGCCGCCGAACGGGTGCGCGGCGGCGATCTGGGCGTGCGCGTCGCCGAGGGGCAGACGCGCGACGAACTCGCGGGCCTGTCGCGCGCCTTCAACCGCATGACCGGCCAGCTCGCCGCGCAACGCTCCGAACTGATGGAGGCATACAGTCAGATCGACGGCCGCCGGCGCTTCACCGAAACCGTGCTGGCGGGCGTCTCCGCCGGCGTGATCGGCCTCGACGCGCGGGGCCGCGTCGAACTGCCCAACCGCGCCGCCGCCGAGCTTCTGGGCGTCGATTTGCTGGCCGGCATCGGCCGCGATCTGCATGAGGCGATCCCGGAATTCGCCGCCCTGATCCACACCGCCCGCGCCACGCCGGAACGCCCCTGCACCGGGGAAATCCAGATCGGCCCCTCGAACAAGCCAAGGACATTGCTGGTACGCATCGGCTCCGAGATGACCGCGGGCCGCGTCAACGGCTTCATCGTCACCTTCGACGACATCACCGAACTGCAACTCGCGCAACGCAAAGCCGCCTGGGCCGACGTGGCGCGGCGCATCGCGCATGAGATCAAGAACCCGCTGACGCCCATCCAGCTCGCCGCCGAGCGCCTGAAACGCCGTTTCACCAAGGAAATCACCTCCGACCCCGACACGTTCAGCCAGTGCGCCGACACCATCATCCGCCATGTCGGCGACATCGGCCGCATGGTGGACGAGTTCTCCGCCTTCGCGCGCATGCCCAGGCCGGTAATCAAACCTGAGGATGTGGGTTTGATTACCCGTGAGACGCTGGTGTTGCAGAAGACCGCGCTGCCGGGGATCGCCTGGACCAGCGACATTCCCGCCCGCGGGCCGGTGGCGCCGTGCGACCGGCGGATGATTCGGCAGGCGATCACCAATCTGCTACGCAACGCCGCCGACGCGGTGGCGATGCGGGACGGCGCCGGCGCGATCACGGTGGCCGTGACCGAATCGCACGGTCTGGTATCAGTCAGTGTCACGGATGACGGCATCGGTCTGCCGCGCGAGGACAGAGCGCGGCTGACCGAGCCCTATGTGACTCACAAGCCGAAAGGAACCGGATTGGGCCTCGCGATCGTGAAGAAGATCATGGAAGATCATGGTGGTCAGGTGACTCTCGACGACCGGCCCGATGGACCTGGGACGGTGGCCGCTCTCGTCCTGCCCATCGCCGCCGCGATTCCCGCGCCAGCGGGCGCTGAGATCACCCATGGCGCATGACATCCTGATCGTCGATGACGAGCCCGACATCCGCATGCTGGTTGACGGCATCCTGGCCGATGAGGGGTATGAGACACGCGGCGCGGGCGATGCGGATGCCGCCATCGCCGCGTTCCGCCTGCGCCGTCCCTCGCTGGTGGTGCTGGATGTGTGGCTCCAGGGTTCCCGTCTCGATGGAATCGGCCTGCTGGAAGTGTTCCATGGCGAGGAACCGGCGGTTCCCGTCATCATGATTTCCGGGCATGGCACGATTGAGATGGCGGTCGGCGCCATTCAGCACGGCGCCTATGATTTTCTGGAAAAACCCTTTGCCTCCGACCGTTTGCTGCTGGTGGTGCGCCGTGCTCTGGAAGCCGCTGCCCTGGCACGGGAAAACGCCGAACTGAGGCTGCGCGCCGGTCCTGAGGCACGGTTGACCGGCGAGTCCTCCGCCATGGGTCAGTTGCGCGGTCAGGTGGACAAGGTGGCGCCAACCGGCTCACGCGTGCTGATCACCGGCCCGGCGGGGTCGGGGAAGGAGGTCGTGGCGCGGATGATCCATGGCCGCTCCCGCCGCGCCGATGGGCCGTTCGTGGTGCTGAACTGCGCCACCATGGCCCCGTCCCGTTTCGAGGAGGAATTGTTCGGCGTCGAGGCGGGCGCCGATCCCGCCGCGCAGCCGCGCCGCGCCGGGGTGCTGGAACGCGCCCATGGCGGCACGCTGCTGCTGGATGAGGTCGCCGACATGCCGCTGGAAACCCAGGGCAAGATCGTCCGCGCCTTGCAGGATCAGAGTTTCGAGCGTGTTGGCGGCTCCAACCGGGTGAAGGTCGATGTGCGGGTGATCGCCATCACCAACCGCGATTTACAGGCCGAGATCGCCGCGGGCCGGTTCCGTGAGGATTTGTATTACCGCCTCGCCGTGGTGCCGGTGAAACTGCCCGCGTTGAAGGAGCGGCGGGAGGATGTGCCGGAACTGGCCCGTCAGTTCATCACCCGCTCCGCCGAGGTGTCGGGCATGCCTGGCCGGGAACTGTCGGTGGACACGCTGGCCGCGTTGCAGGCGTACGACTGGCCCGGCAATGTGCGTCAGTTGCGTAATCTGATGGACTGGCTGTTGATCATGGCGCCTGGTGGCGCGTCTGAGGTCATTCGCGCCGACATGCTGCCGCCGGAGATTGTTTCTCGCGCGCCGCAGGTGTTGAGCATCGATCCCGGCGCCGACATCATGTCGCTGCCGTTGCGGGAGGCGCGGGATTTG
Source organism: Acetobacteraceae bacterium (assembly GCA_043750075.1). GTDB lineage: Bacteria > Pseudomonadota > Alphaproteobacteria > Acetobacterales > Acetobacteraceae > Rhodopila. The sequence continues at coordinate 3,140 of JAYVCG010000058.1, forward strand.
TTCGAAACGCAGTATCTTCAGTCGCAGTTGTTACGGTTCAGCGGGAACATCTCGCGTACCGCGCAGTTCGTGGGGATGGAGCGCAGCGCGTTGCACCGTAAGCTGAAGCAGCTTGGGGTCAGCGCCGATGAGCGGGTGGGGTCTTGAAGGAAGGCGGGGGCTCCGCCCCTCGACCCGTGTTCTTCCACCCAGACCCGGAAATGCGCTAGCGTCTGGCCCTGGGGTCATCACGCGGACCATGATCCCAGGATCAACCGGCCAGACGGGTACCGCGACAGGGAGCAAACGAACAATGAAATTCATCAAACGCATGATCGGGGCGCTGGCGCTTGCCTCGCTGGCCATGCAGGCCCAGGCGCAGGGAACGATCCGGATTGGATATACCGAG
>JAYVCG010000059.1:0-3935 GCA_043750075.1 Acetobacteraceae bacterium
CCGCATCAACTCCACCTGGTCCCTGGGCTGTCAGATCGGCTGGCCGATGGCGAAGGAATTGCTGTTCTCGGCGCGGATCGTGGAGGCGGAGGAGGCGTATCGCATCGGGCTGCTGAACCATCTGGTGCCGCGGGCACAGTTGCGGGCAAAGACGATGGAGCTGGCGAAGACGATCGCGGGCAATCATCGCGGCGCGGTGATGGGGGTGAAGGCGTTGCTGCTGAAGCAGCAAGGCGAGAGTCAGGAAGCGCAATGGGAGATCGAGCATCATTACGCCACCCATGTGATGCGCGGCGCTCAGGCGAAGGACGCGTTCCCGGAATTCATGGCGCGGAAGGGGATGAAGGCGGAATAACGGAACGTTCGGGCTGGCGTCGGCACCGCTTTGACCCGGAGGGCTCAGAGGTACGGAGGGCACTGAGAAGGCCAGTCCCCCCACCCGCGATGACCGGAGAACGCGGGGAGCCGCGATCGTGATCGGTTAACCAATGTGGGCCTTTACGGAACATCGCGCCCGCGGGAAACTGAGGCCCGCGCGGACTGGCCCGCCGAAGTTTTACCAAGGGGAAACGCCGTGCCGTTTTATGAAAAGGGTGATGTCCGGATTCGTTACGAGGAGGCTGGCAGCGGCCTCCCCCTGCTTCTCGTGCCCGGCGGCGGTCTGAACTCCCGCATCAGCAACTGGCCCAACGCGGTTTTCAACTCGATGGAGATTTTCAAGGACGAGTTCCGCTGCATCACGATGGATCAGCGCAACGCGAACGGCGGCGAGTCGCGCGGGCCGATCCCCGCCAGCGACCCGTGGGACGCGTTCGCCGACGACCAGCTTGGGCTGATGGACCACCTTGGGATCAGGCAGTTCCTCTTCATGGGCTACTGCATCGGCGGCTGCTTCGCGCTCAAGCTGATGGAGCGGGCGCCAGAACGCGTGATGGCTGGCGTGCTGGTGCAGACGGTTGGGCATCACCCTGACCACCCGGATTACATGTTCAACGCGGGACGGGACGTTTGGGCGCCGGAACTGCTGCCCCGGCGGCCCGATCTCAACATGGGGCAGGTTGAGCCTTATCTTCATGACCTTTACCGCGCGCGGCCCGAGTTCGTTTACAGCGTGTCGCCGGACTTTGCCCGTTCCTGCCAAACACCAATCCTTGTCCTGCCGGATGAAACCCCGGCCCATCCGCTCGTGTCCTCCGTCGATGTCGCCTCATTCTGTCCAAACGCGGAAATCACGGTCTTCCCGTGGCGGGATCCGCCGGAACTGAAGGCCCGCACGATCAACCGGGTGCGCGGTTTTCTCCGGGCGCACCGGCCCGCCGCCTGAGGGCGATCAGCGCGCGATACGGAGTGTCGCGCCGCGATCCCCCCTCCCGCCGCTAACGGGTTATTAACCCATCCCCCCTACACAATCCGCGCCTCTTCCTGATGGAGCCGGATGTGAGCCTGACCCTGGATGTGATGGACGCCCCGGCGTCGCTGACGGACCGTGCCCTCGAACTTCTGCCGTATCCGGTCGTGATCCTGGACGGCCAGTTGCGCGTGCGCTTCGCCAACGCCCGCGCCCAGGAACGGCTGGAGCCGCCATCGGTGGAGGAAGACCCGCATCCGTTGTTCGATACAGTGCTGGGGCGCTCCGGCCGCTTTCCGAACGAGGCGCGGCTGCGTCTGATGTCCTGCTGCGGCGCGGTGGTGCATGGGCGGAGCGCGGGTGGCAAACACGACGCGGTGGTCTCGGTGGCGCCCGGTCATCTCATCGCGTTTTTCGGCCGCGCCCTGGGCGATGACCGCTGGATGGTGGTGCTGGAGGATCGCCGCGGCCGCACCGATCCCGCCGCCATCCTGGACGAAGCCCAGCGCGATCCCCTGACGGAACTCGGCAACCGCCGGTTTTTTGAACAAAAACTGACGGAGGCCCTGGCCGGCGACGATCCGGACAGTCAGCCGGCGGTGTTGTTGTTCGACCTCGACCGGTTCCGCGACGTGAACGACCGGCTGGGACGGCAGGGCGGGGATGCATTGCTGCGCGCGGTGGCGGGACGGCTGCGGCGGGCGACGCGGGACGCCGATCACCTCGCCCGGATGGAGGGCGACACCTTCGCCGTGGTGCAGCAGAACGGGCAGGGGGCCGACAACCTCGCCGCCCGTTTCGTCGATCTCCTGGGCCGTCCGTACCTGGTGCGTGGCGAGGTCGCGACGATCGGCGTCAGCGTGGGCATCGCGCGGGCGCCGGGGGATGGGGCCTCGGCGGTGGCGTTGCTGCATCATGCCGAACTGGCGCGGCGGGAAGCGAAGGAAGCGGGCGGGCAGACCTGGCGGCGCTATGGCCAGACCATGGCCGACCGGGCGCGCTCGCGGCTCGATCTGGAAGCCGATCTGCGTAAGGCCCTGGTCCTGGGGCAACTGAGCCTCGCGTATCAGCCCAGGGTGAATTTGCGGACGAAGGCGGTGACGGGGTTCGAGGCGCTGGCGCGCTGGACGCATCCCAAACGCGGCGCCGTGCCGCCCGGCCTGTTCATTCCGGTGGCTGAGGACATTGGCGTGATCGGCCAGATCGGCGAATGGGCCCTGCGCGCCGCCTGCGAGGAAGCGATGGGCTGGCCCGAGCCGCTGACGGTCGCGGTCAATGTTTCGGCGAAACAACTCGATGACGGGCAGCGGTTCATCGCGCAGGTCGTGGCGGCGTTGCGCGCTTCGGGTTTTCCCGCGCGGCGGCTGGAACTGGAGGTCACCGAATCCGCGCTGACCCGCCGCCCTGATGAGGCACGGACCTTGTTGCGGGAACTGCATGAACTCGGGGTGCGGATCGCGATGGACGATTTCGGGACCGGCTATTCCTCGTTGCGGCAGTTGCGGACGTTTCCGTTCGACGCGATCAAGATCGACCAGTCCTTCATCCGTTCGCTGGACAGCAGCGCCGACGCGGGCGCCGTGGTACGCGCCATCGCGACGCTTGGCGTGGGTCTGGGCATGACGGTGATCGCCGAGGGGGTGGAAACCCGCAATCAGGCCCGGATGGTGGAAGCCGATGGCTGCACGGAAATTCAGGGGTATCTGATCAGCAGGCCGGTCCCTCCGGCGGAGATCGCGGCGCTGCTGGCGCGCAACCCCGCGTCGGTGCTGTCGGAACAGTGAAGACGATGGACACAAGGAAGGACTGGACATGCCCGTGATCCTCCACCATCTCATTTACTGTAGCCGTAACGCCATTCAGGGCGAAGCCCAGGAGGTGGAGCGGCAAATCGAGGATATTCTGGTCACGGCGCGGCGGAACAATCGCGCGGTCGAGGTCACGGGCGCTTTACTGTTCACCCAGGGCTGCTTCGTGCAGGCGCTGGAAGGCGCGCGCGACAGGCTGGAAGCTGTTTTCGAACGCATCCAGTGCGACGAGCGGCGTGGCGATGTCACGGTCCTGTCGTTCGAGCCAGCCGCGGAACGGGTGTTCCCTGACTGGGACATGGCGTATCTCGGCGATGTCGCGCCTGGCACGCCCGCGACGATCGCCGCGATGACATTGAACGAGGCGTTCCGGCGCAAGGAAGCCAAGGGGGAAAACATCCTCCGCATGATGCGCGGCGTCGTGGCACGGGAGCGGGTCTGGGCGGGCGGGTGAGGGGCGGGGTTGAGACATCATGCCAGGGCGTCTCAGTATCAGGTCCGGACGCAAGCTTGTCTGGATATGGCATATCCTGTTCGCGCGAAAATCCGGAGCGGTTCACGGTTTGCCGGCCTGTGCATGACCTGGCGCCCGTTCTGGACCGCGGCCAATAAGGCAATGACACCACAAAGGTACAAAGACACAAAGGAATCCCGCTGAACTCATCAGGAGTTTTTTGTGTCTTTGTGGTGTCATTGCCTTGTCTTTCCACCGGCATGGCGCGGACAGGCGGGCACGATGGCTTCGCAACCGTTCCGGCCCCCGGATTCTCGCGTGAGCG
>JAYVCG010000060.1:0-4739 GCA_043750075.1 Acetobacteraceae bacterium
AAGGAAAAGCCGTTTGGCGGCGATGGCTCCATCAGTTACAAAGGCATCGCCACCCGGATCAACGTCGAACTCGCCAACGATCTGGGCAATCTGGCGCAACGCTCGCTGTCGCTGATCGCGCGCAATCTGGGCGGCATCTTGCCGGGCAGGGGGCCTGATACCGAGGACGACACAGCACTGCTGTCCGCCGCCGCCGCGCTGCCTGGCCTGGTCCGCGCCGCGATCGACCGGCAGACGTTCCATGAGGCGCTGGAAGAAATCTGGAAAATCATCCGTGCCGCCAACAGCTATATCGACCGCCAGGCACCCTGGGCTTTGAACAAGACCGACAAGGTCCGCATGGGCGCGGTGCTGCGGGTGCTGGTGGACACGATCCGGGCCGTGGCGACATTGCTGCAACCCTTCATGCCCACGTCGATGGCCAATATGCTGGAACAACTCGGTGTTCCGATCCACGCACGCGACATCGCCGCCCTCGGCGCGCCACTGGCCGATGGCATCTCCCTGCCAGCCCCGCGTGGTGTATTCCCGCGTCATGTGGAGCCCGCCGCCTGATGCTGATCGATTCGCACTGCCACCTGGATTACTTCACGCCGCTCGAATTACCCGCCGTCCTGGCCCGCGCTCATGAAGCGGGCGTGGGCGAGTTGGTGACGATCGGCACCACTTTGGCGCAGTCGGAAAAACTGCCGCCGATGACCGAGGCGCATCCGAACCTTTGGTGTACCGTCGGCGTGCATCCGCACCATGCCGCCGAGGCGCCGGTTCCATCCCCCGAAACCCTGGCCGCGATGACACGCCACCCGCGCGTGATCGGGATTGGCGAGTCGGGCCTCGACTATTTCTATGACAAAAGCCCGCGCGATGTGCAGGCTGAGAACTTTCGCGCCCATGTCCGCGCCGCCCAGCTGACCGGCCTGCCGCTGGCGATCCATGCCCGTGACGCCGATGACGACATAGCAACGATTCTGCGCGAGGAAACGGACCGGGCAGGGGGCTTCGCCTTCCTGCTGCACTGCTTCAGTTCCACCCGCGCCCTGGCCGAGGCGGCCCTGGCGTTGGGCGGATATATCAGCTTCTCCGGCATTCTGACCTTCCCGAGATCCAGCGAACTCAGGGACATCGCCCGCGATGTTCCCTTGGACCGGCTGCTGGTGGAAACCGACGCGCCCTATCTCGCGCCGGTCCCGTTCCGCGGTAAACGCAACGAGCCCGGCCATGTGACGCACACCGCCAAGGTGCTGGCGGACCTGCGCGGCCTGACCCCGGCGGCGCTGGCCGCTCTCACCACCGCCAATTTCCGGCGCCTGTTCGCGAAAACCGCCGGATGAAGGTAACGCTTCTGGGCACCGGCGCCTCGGCGGGTGTGCCGATGATCGGCGGCGCCGATGGCGCCGGTGACTGGGGCGTCTGCGATCCGGCCGAGCCGCGGAATCACCGAACGCGCTCCAGCATCGTCATTGAAAATGAACAAAAGCAGCGTCTTCTGGTGGATACGTCACCAGACATGCGAAGTCAGTTCATCGCCAGCCGGGTGCCCGGCGCGGACGCGGTGCTGTTCACCCACGCTCATGCCGACCACATCACCGGCATCGACGACGTGCGTATCCTGAACCGTATCGCCGACCGCCCGCTGGAAGCCTTCGCCACCCAGAGCACCCTGGATGAGATCACACGCCGCTTCGCCTATGTGTTCGCGCCCTGGGAAGGCAAAGGCTTTTACCGTCCGGTTCTGACCAGCAAACCCGTGGAACCCGGTCAGACGATCCATGTCGCGGGCCTCGCCATCCAACTGTTCCGCCAAAACCATGGCCGCGTCGAAACCCTGGGCCTGCGCATCGGAGGCTTCGGCTATTCCACCGATGTCGTGCATCTGGACGAGGACGCGCTGCGCACGCTGGCCGGCATCGAAACCTGGGTCGTCGGCTGCTTCCTGCGCCACGGTCCACACCCAACCCACGCCGATCTGCCCACCGTGCTGCGCTGGGTCGCGCGGCTGCGTCCACGCCGCACCATCCTCACCCACATGGGCACCGACATGGATTGGGCCTGGTTGCGATCGCATTTACCGGCGGGGGTTGAGGCCGGGTACGATGGGATGGTGCTGGAGATGGCGGACCAGGGGTGATGCGTGTGTGTCAGGCGCGCTTACCGGGGACAATCCGAATGGGGCGGCAACGGGCGCTTATCAGCCTTGTTCACGAAGCCGCTGCGTAGAGGCCACGTCAGGCTCTTTCCGTGGAGCCTCAGTCCCGGCTTCCTCTGCCTCGACTACAATGGGTACCAACCTTTTCCTTGATCGGCGTCCGCTTCTGGCGGTCACACGCCCGGCAATTGGTCCCGATGTCAGTGCGGCTTCGTCATACAGCTCACTGACGGCCTCTCTCAAGGCAGCCAGATCCTCAGTGGACGGAACACTCGTCTGGCTGATCACAAAATCGGAAACAAGCTCTTTAACGGCGTCCGGGTAGGACGGGAACACATGCTCATAAAAACCCCCCACCGCCATCCTGTCCTCGGGATCAACATTCCCAAGGGCATGAGCTACCACTGCGAAGGCTTGGCGGGGTGTGGGCATTCAGCGTCTGTACTCCTTCATGGAATCGGAAACAACGCCCGCGTTGTCCGCGGTGACACAAAAATATCGCCCATCGTTAATCCTCTCGGAGAATCTCGGACCCGGCAATCTGGTTCCCAACGGCACTCTCTCCAGGCCCTTGCTCTCGTACCAGTCCAACAGCCGACCGCCGCCCTCAGGAGCCGCATGGAGCCATAAGCGGCCATTCGCGCGTCCATTCAGGCTGACCGTGAGCGCCATGTCGAGCGCGGCGGAGGTAATCAGCTTCGGGCTCCTCCCGCTGGCCACCGCTGTCGCGGGAGCACCTGTCATATACCAGAGAAACAGGGCGGATTGTCTGTGATTCCATATCCAGCGCTCGGTTTCGAGAACCGCGATCATGGCCAGGGGGAAAAAATCCTCGGCCAGGCACAGTTGGTATATCCTCGGTCTCTTGGTGATACCGACGCCAAAGGTAAGAGTTGGGATCTCGATACGCCAGTCCCAATCCCAATCAGCCCGTTGCTTGTCCTTCGCTATGAAAGGCTCATGGACAAGATCAATCCAACGGCTCCGGGCGGGAGCCGATGCACGCCAGCCTGGAAGTTCATGAACGACGACATCGAGATGCTCGCCAGAGGCGGTAGGCAGGCGTTTGACGAACGGCACCATCTGACAGACCTCGCAAGCCCCAAAAGGGAACAGTGCGTTGTTCAGGTTTTATCATATCAGGTTCAAGTTTTATCATGGCTTGTCGTATCACATTCCGGTGGATAACCGACGCCGCAGGCGCATCACGCGCAATTTAATTAACATAATATTCCTTCTGCGGCATTTAATGATCCCAATTCCAGGAGACGATTTTCCTTCTCCATCACGCCACTCCCACCCTCACGGAAACGATTGGTTCATCTTTCTCCCTCCAAGATGGCCTTTGGTTGTACGAGGTGTGGATGACAATCAGGCGGATTGAGCGATGGGCGGTCCAGGTTTTCCGGTATCTCGATTTCCCGCGGTCTCTCGAAGTCAGGTGGACCATGTGGGACGCGGGCATCACGTCATGCGCGCCTTCTCCAATGAAGCGGAGATCGTCTGGCGGCGATGCGGCAAGCGGAAACACCCGGTCTGTAAACTTTCCGTTAGTCATTGATGGATAAGCTTTCTTCACGATCCGGGAGTTGTTGACATGCGAACCAAAACCTCCTCGTGGCTGGCAGCCGGTTTGATGATGGCTGCTCTGCTGATCTCTCCCGCCTTCGCGGGCACGATGGCCATGGGTGGAACCGGTGGCGTGACCGAGCCTCTGCGCGTGATCGGCCAGCGGTTCTCCGCGCTCTCCGGTGGCGGCGTGGTTGATGTCGTGCCCGGTTTGGGCAGTGGCGGTGCGATCAGTGCCGCCGCGGATGGAGTTCTCCAGGTGGCGGTGTCCGGGCGGCCTTTGACGGCGGTTGAGGCCGCGCGTGGCCTGACCGTCACCTCCGTCGTCTGCACGCCTTATGTACTGGCTACTTCACGGCCGGAGCCGGCTTCGCTCGACCGTGGCGCGATCGCCGCCCTTTACGCCCAGACGGCGCCACGATGGGCGGACGGGCAGCCTGTGCGGATCGTGCTCAGGCCCAGGGGAGAGTCGGACAACGATGTGCTGTTCCGTTCGTTTCCGGGCGTGGAACAGGCTGTTCAGCAGGCGCGCCAGCGTGACAGCGTGCCGGTCGCCGCGACGGATCAGGAAAACGCCGACATGGCTGAGCAGATCCCTGGTTCGCTGGTCGGCACCACCTACGCGCAGATGATCACCGAGCGGCGGTCTTTGCGCATGATGGCCATCAATGGGGTTCCGCCCGATCTGGATGCCTATCAAAGCAACCGCTATCCCATTGGAAAACCGCTGTATATCATCATAAAACGCGATCAGGCGCCCGAGGTCACGCGGTTCCTGGATTTCCTGCGGTCAGCGGATGGCCTCGCCGTCATGAGACAGGTTGGACTGGTGCCATGTCCGTCCGTCCACTGAAACGAGAGCGGGCATGATCGAGAACCAGTCCCGGCGCATTATCAGCGCCGTCGCGCTGATCGTTGCCCTGATGGTCGCTTTGGGCGTTCCCGCCGGTTACGTGGTGATCCGCGGGTTCGACGAAGTGGCCATGTTATCGCTGCGGACCCGGTTGAACGCGGCGCGTGTGGG
>JAYVCG010000061.1:0-3867 GCA_043750075.1 Acetobacteraceae bacterium
AATGATTCTATCGAGGCCTTTTCAAATACTGTCACCGAAAATACCTGCATCAATGTGTAGAGTGACACATCCAGCTTCAGCCGCTTCCGGATGATCGCGACCAGCACGTACACCGACACAGCGATCCAAATCTGTGTCTTCACGGCATTCTCGGACGTCCCGTAGAATTTTTTGATCCGGAGGTGCTGCTTGATCCACTTGAAGAAAAGCTCCACCTGCCAGCGGCTTTTATAAAGGTCGCAAATTGTCGTCGCCGGTAAGGTCATTTGATTGGTCAGGAAAACAAAGGTCTTTTCGGTTTCCGGGTCTCGGAAACGCACCCGTCGTATATGAATCGGGTAATCCCGCCTTGTGTAGTACCCGTCCAACGCGATCTTCTGATCTGCGATGACACCGGTTGTACGATCTGTCGCGGTCGAATACACTCGATGCGCATTCAGATTGGATTTGGCGCGCGTCACGAAAAATGCACCGGCCTGATGCAGCCCATACAATCGGTCGAAATCGACGTACGCTCGATCCATGACGTAGATTGAGCCTGCCTCGGGCAAGATCATATCGAGGGCGTGCACATCGTGCAGCTTCCCGTCGGAGATATGGATGAAACTCGGGATATTCCCGCGCAAATCAAGCAGCGTGTGCATCTTCACCGCGGCCTTGGTGGTCCAGAAATGGGCCCATGGAAACAGCGACAGGCACAAATCAATCGTTGTCGAATCCAGCGCGTAAACCGTGTCCTTCAAATCGACCGACAGACTCTCGCCGACATAAAGCCGTCTCGCCTGTGCGATCAGCCGTTGGGCGAATTCAGCATAGATGCGCCAATCACGGGTTTCATTGGCATCGGCCAGCGTCGACCGCCGGATCGGTCCGCGAAAACCCATGTGCAGGAGCTTTGCGGGTTGAGCCGACAGGCACGATTCAATATCGCGCAAACTTTCGCGGAAGGTCAGTTGAGCGAACGCCATGGCCCGGTACTGCTCGGTGCAATGAAATGTCTGCACCGAGTGGTCACCATGATAACGCGTGACGATCCGTGCGAACGTGCTCCACGGCAAGCAATCCATCAGCTGCGAGAATAGTGTCTTTCCGGCGTTCATGGGCGGGGCCCTCCCTGGAAAGGGTCAGGGAAACCGCCGCCAACTTCAAACCGACACCACCAAAAATCGCCGAAAATCCGTTATAGATCAATTATTTATGGGTGATTCGTTCGGAAAACTCCGGACAGTAGTGACCCCGTATCAGACCACGCACACCTGCGGCGGCGCGATCATGGGCGACGATCCCAAGACCAGCGCCCTCAACAAATTCCTGCAAAGCTGGGACGTGTCCAACCTGTTCGTCATGGGCGCCTCCGCCTTCCCGCGGAACGCCGGTTACAACCCCACCGACACCGTGGCCGCCCTGGCATACTGGTCCGCCGACGCCATCGTGACGCGCTATCTCAAGAACCCTGGCCCGCGCCACGCCGGTCAGCGCCTCGGAACAGGCGTTCGAGCAAATCGAACACGGCCGCTACCTCGCCACCGCGGCGGATTGCGTCGCCTGCCACACCATTCCGGGCGGCGTTCCCTTCGCGGGCGGACGCGCCATTCAAACGCCGTTCGGCACCCTGCTGTCCCCCAACCTCACGCCCGACCGGGAAACCGGCATCGGCGCCTGGACCGACGCCGAGTTCCTCCGCGCCATGCGTGAGGGCATCGGCCCCAATGGCGAGCATTTTTATCCCGCCTTTCCCTATCCGTATTTCTCCCGCATGACGCCGGACGACATCGTGGCGATCCGGCGCCATCTCAATACGCTCGACCCGGTGCGCAACCCGGTCGAGGCCAACCAACTGCCCTTCCCCTTCAGCATTCGCGGCGTGATGTCAGTCTGGAACGCGCTGTTCTTCACGCCCGCGTCCTTCACTCCCCATGCGGACAAATCCCCCGAATGGAACCGCGGCGCCTATCTCGTCGAGGGTCCAGGCCATTGCGGCGCCTGCCACACGGCGAAGAACGCCCTTGGCGGCGATGTCACCAGCCGCGCCTTTCAGGGCGGCAGTCTGGGCAACTGGTTCGCCCCCAACATCACCGGCGATGCGCGTGTGGGTCTTGGCGGCTGGAGCGTGGAGGAAACCGCCGAATATCTGGGCACCGGCCATAACCGTTCCGCCGCCGCCACCGGGCCCATGGCGGAAGTCGTCAGTTTATCCACGTCGCGGATGGAGCCCGCCGATCTCCGCGCCATGGCGCTTTACCTCAAAGACCTTCCTGGGCTTTCCGCCAGCGTGACACCGGCTGCTTCGGATACGCCGTTCATGCGGCAGGGGAAGCTGATTTTCGAGGCGCAGTGCGCGGCCTGTCATCAGTCTTCCGGCGCCGGTGTACCGCATCTGTTTCCGGCGCTCGCCGCCGCGCCTGGGGTGCAGGCCGGTGATGCCAACAATCTGATGCGTGTGGTGTTGGAGGGAGGGCGGAGTGTCGCCACCGCGGCCAGGCCCACCGCCGGGGCGATGCCCGCGTTTGGCTGGAAGTTGTCCGATGAGCAGGTCGCGTCGGTGTTGACGTATGTGCGGAACACCTGGGGCAATGCCGCCGCGCCCGTGGGGGCCGGGGAGGTGGCGGGGATGCGGGTGAAGTTGAAACAAACCCGGTTCAGTGCGGAGTAAGGTCAGGCTCCGCCCTGAAACCCGCCCCATGGCCCCTTGGGAGGCTCTGCCTCCTGGACCTCCGCCGTCATGCCCTGGGCATGCTCCGCAGGGCGGCCCGCCTTTGGAAACCATCCATGAGGGAACCAGAGGATGGGGTCCAGGGATCCGGTCCGTCATGCGGAGCATGCCAAAGGCATGACGCGGGGCCGTGGGGCGCGGGGCAGCGCCCCGGCCGTCCTTACTTCTCCACCAGCCGCCGCACCAGCGCCACCGTCGCGGGCGTTGACCAGTCCGCCGCCCCCGCGATCCGCGCCCGCTCCCTCCCCTCCCGGTCAATCACATGCGTGGTCGGAATCCCCCGCGCGCCCCACGCCCGCGCCAAGGCTCCCCTGGGATCGAGCAACACCGGCAACCCCGCGACTCCATGCTGCTCAAACCAGGCCGACACCACCCCCGCCCCGCCCCGATCGGAGGACAACGTCAACACCGCGATGTCATGCGGCGCCAGCGCCTTCGCCAAAACCGCCAGCGAGGGCATCTCCGCCACACAGGGCTGGCACCAGGTGGCCCAGAAATTGATCACCATGCCGCGGCCGAGGAACGCGCCAATGCGATGCTCCCCGCCCTCGGCATCGAGGAAAACCCCCTCCGGCGGCGGCATGGGCGGATCGGTCGGCACCAGCACATCCGCCAGATCGGGCAACCCCGCCGCCGCCCTTTGGGCCGCCCATGGCTTGCGCGGCGCGAGCGCCCCCGCCAGGATCGTGCCCGCCGTCAGAATTCCCCGGCGCGTGCTCAAAGCCATTCCGGAACCCTCCCGTGAACGATACATCAGACCGCCGCAACGTCCCCGCCAACCAGCAATGGGGCGGACGCTTCGCCGCCGGACCGGCGGCGATCATGGAAGATATCAATGCCTCGATCGGCTTCGACAAGAGGCTGTGGCGCCAGGACATCGACGGCTCCCGCGCGCACGCCGCCATGCTGGCCAAAACCGGGATCATCAGCGGCGCCGACCAGGCCGCCATCGACACCGGCCTCACCGGCATCGCCGCCGAGATCGAAGCGGGGACGTTCCCCTTCGTCACCGCCCTCGAAGACATCCACATGAACATCGAGGCCCGCCTGACCGAACGCATCGGCGAGGCCGGCAAACGTCTCCACACCGCGCGCAGCCGCAACGACCAGGTGGCGACCGATTTCCGCCTGTGGGTGCGCGACGCGACCGATGG
>JAYVCG010000062.1:0-7512 GCA_043750075.1 Acetobacteraceae bacterium
CGCCGTCATGGCGCGGCGGCATTTCGAGATGTATGGCACCACCTCCCGCCAGTTGGCCGAGATCGCCGTCAGCACCCGCCAGCACGCGATCATGAACCCGGCGGCGACCATGCAACGGCCCATGACGATCGAGGATCATCAGGCCTCGCGGCTCATTTCCGATCCGTTCCGGCTGCTGGATTGCTCGATGGAAAGCGATGGCGGCTGCGCGGTGGTGATCAGCGCGCCCGACATCGCGAAGGATTTGCGTAAGCGCCCGATCCTGGTGATGGGCGTGGCCGAGGGGCATCCGGACTCTCCGTCCGCCATCACGCAACGGCCCGATCTGACGACACTGGGTCTGGCGAAAGCAGCGCCGAAAGCCTTCGCCATGGCCGGGGTGAAGCAAGACGACATCGATGTCGCGGAAGTCTACGATTGTTTCACCTACATCGTTCTCTGTCAGTTGGAGGACATGGGCTTTTGCAAGAAAGGCGAGGGCGGCGCGTTCGTGGAGAACGGCGCGCTGAACATCAAGGGCGGGCGCCTGCCGGTGAACACGCATGGCGGGCTGCTGTCGGAAGCGCACATCGCGGGCATGAACCACATCGTCGAACTGGCGCGTCAGTTGCGCGGTGAGGCGGCGGTGCAGGTGCCGGACGCGGAAATCGGCCTGGTCACGGGCTATGGCGACATGGGCGATGGCTCGATCGCCATCATGCGGAGGGCATGAGCGTGACCACTTACGACAAGCTGGTACCGGAACCGACGGCGGACACGCGGCCCTACTGGGACGCGCTGCATGAGGGAAAGTTCCGTCTGCAACGATGCGCGGAGTGCAAGAAGGTCCGGCATTATCCGCGGCCGGTGTGCGATGCGTGTTACTCCATGAACGCGGAATGGTTTGAGGCGTCGGGGCGCGGGATGGTGCACAGTTGGACCATCACCCACCATGCGTTCCTGCCCGCGTTGAAGGCGGATTTGCCCTATACGCTGCTGACCGTGGACCTGGAGGAAGGCGTGCGGATGCAAGCCCAGGGACGGGGGATTGGGGAGGCTGAACTGAAGGTCGGGTTGAAGGTGAAGGTGGGGTTCGAGAAGGTAAAGGACGATCTGACGCTGGCGGTGTTCGAGAAGTGATGCATGCCAGACATTGACCACGAGCTTTCTTTTCTTCTGAGCCTTGACGGACAAGAATTTCAGTTGATTTCTGGCTATGTTGTCAAAATCGAAGCACGCCGCGTCGCCGCCACCAGCTACCGGCCTCAAGGGCTGAAATACAGTTTGACACTGCACGATCTGGCCAATCATCGTGTTTACGGAATGGACAACGCTCATGGTGTCCGCCGTCAGACCGAATACGATCATCGGCATGTGCACGGCGCACGAAAGATAGTTCCATACGCTTATCAGGGCGCGGCGGAACTGCTCGCCGATTTCTATCGCGAGGTGGAGCGCATATTGAAGGAAAGAGGCGTGTCATGACCAATGATTCAGTCCGTACCGGAACATTCAGGGAGTTTCAGGACTTCACTCTCGCGGTCGCGCGCGGTGAGCGGAAGGTTGATCCGAATGATCCGAAAATCTGGGTCGAACGGCGTGAGGGTGAGGAGACCGGGGAGAACACCGTCCGTTTTCAGTCCCTCGAAGCTGGCGCCAAACTGCTCTCGGCCCGGAACCGCGATCTGCTGCGTTTGATCGCGACACGCGAGCCACGATCCGTCAGTGAACTCGCGGTGCTGGCGAATCGTGCGCCGCAAAATGTGCAACGGACTCTGCATCGGCTCAGCGCCGCTGGGATCGTACGCCTCATACGTGGCGAGGGACGCGCGATTCGGCCCATGCTGATCGCGCGGAAGGTGCATTTCGAAATTGATCTGGGGTGAGAAGGTGAATGGCCATCAACCAGCTCCTCACCCCTTCCCCACCTCCGGCACCTTGAACCACACCCACAGCGCGTTGAGGAACAGCAACGTCCCCGTCACCGCGAACACCCAGTGGATGCCCACCGTCGCGGCGATGGCGCCCCCCGCCAGCGGCCCGGCGGTGTTGCCGATGAAATACGCGGAGGAAATGACCCCGTAGACCATGCCGCGCTGCGCGGGCTCGGTCAGCCGCCCGATCAGCGCGTTGGCGACCGGCAGCACCGCGCCCACGAACAGCCCGAGGCCGAAGCGTTCCCCCACGAAGGCCGCGTATCCCAGCGGCAGCGCCATCGGCAGGGTGAAGCACGCGGCGCCCAGAAGGCAGATCAGCAATGTCCGGCGATACCCGATCCGGTCGCTGCGGCGTCCGAGGAAGGGCACCGCCAGCACGCCCGCCAGGCCCGTGGCGGAGAAAGCGAGCCCGCCGAGGGTGGCGATGTCGGGACGGTTGCCGAGGATGTCGCGCACATACAGCGTGATGACCGGCCCCACCGCCTGGGTCGCGAACTGACCCATCACCATCACCATGATGACCGCCATCAGCCCGCCCGAGCCGATTACCACGCGGAAGCCTTCCCATAGCGAGGGTTTGGGTTTGCTCGAGTCCGGCCTGGTGAAACGCTCGGGGACGTAGAACAGCGTCACCAGGAAGGCGGCGAAGCAGATCACGCCCGCGAAGTAGAAGGGCAACCGGTAATTACCGGTCAGGTCGGCGATGGCGCCGCCGATCAGCGGGCCGATCAGGGAGCCCACCATTTGCCCCGTGCTCATCCAGCCAAGGGAATAGCCCATGTGCCGGTCGGGCACGGAGGACGCGACCATGACCACGGAGGCGGAACTGAACCCCGCCAGCGCCCCCATCCCCGCCCGCAACCCCAGCATCTGCCACGGTCCCTGGGCCAGCCCCATCAGGAAGGTGAAGATCGCGATGCCGAACGTGGAGCGAAGCACCATCAGCTTCCGCCCATACCGGTCCGACAGCCCGCCCCAGATGGGCGCCGTGAAGATCGCGACGCAGGAGGTTGCCGAGGCCAGCACGCCCGCCCACATGTTCACCGCAGCGGGGGAGGTAACGCCCAGTTCCGGCAGAAACAGCGGCATCAGGGGAGCCACGATGCTGAACGCGACGCTCATGATGAATTGCACGCCGACCATGCTCCACAGGGCCAGCCGCCAGCGGGGCGGCTCATCGGGCTCGGGCGGCGTGGGGTCGGTCATTGGGGGCAGCATTCGCCGATGCGGGGCGCGTGTCAAAATGGGGGCTCCGCCCCACACCCCGCCAGGAGGGCGCCGCCCTCCTGGACCACCCGCCAAGGGCCGGGCCCTTGGAACCCATCCATTGGAGACTCCCTGGAGGGGGTCCAGGTGCCCGGCACGTCATGCGACGCATGCCCAGGCATGAAGCGGGGCGCGGGGCAGCGCCCCGGCCTTCCTTTCCCTGGTCAGAAAACCACCGGCGGCTTTGCCTCACGCGCCATGCCGCGCTATGGGTGCGCCGGAAACACGAGGTTCATGAATGGAAGATGACCCGTCGCGGCAGCCGGAGAGTTTGCTGCCTTACGAACGATGGATCGCCAACGCCCTGCGCCACGTCGTGGTCCAGGCGATCGAGCACGTCACGGTACACGGCCTGCCCGGCGGACACCACTTCTACATCGCGTTTCGCACGGATTATCCGGGCGTCGTCATCCCGCCCCACCTGCGCGCGCAGTACCCGGAGGAAATGACGATCGTTCTGCAAAACCAGTTCTGGGACCTGAAGATCGACCACCAGACCCGCGCGATCAACGTCGGCCTGTCGTTTGGCGGCATACCCTCGACATTGATGATCCCGCTGGACGCGCTGGTGTCCTTCACCGATCCGCAAATCCGCTATGGGTTGCGCTTCGATCCGATCGAGCCACCGCCGAAAACCACCGCTCTTCTGCCGGTGCCACAGCCAACGGAAGCCGCGCCCGAGGCGGTGCCCGCCGGGGAGGAACCGCCAAAGGAAGCACCGCAGGTGGTCAGCCTGGACGCGTTCCGCCGCCGCACGCCGCCCAAGACCTGAGGATTTTTCCCCATGAACGCACCCATGGCCCGGCCGTCCGGCTTTCTCTACTCCCCGATGTTTCCCCTGGGCCCCACCCAGACGCCGTGGAAGAAACTGGCCATTGAGGGCGTGCGCACCGCGACCTGCGACGGACAGACGGTGCTGCGGATCGCGCCCGAGGCCCTGAGCGAGCTTGCCGTCCAGGCCTTCCACGATGTCTCGCATCTGCTGCGGCCCGCGCATCTGGCGCAGTTGCGCAAAATCCTGGATGACCCGGAGGCGAGCGGGAACGACCGGTTCGTGGCGCTCGATCTGTTGAAGAACGCCAATATCGCGGCGGGTGGCGTGCTGCCGATGTGCCAGGACACCGGCACGGCGATCGTGTTTGGCAAGAAAGGCCAGCGCGTCTGGGTCGATGGGGATGAGGAAGAAGCCCTGTCATGGGGTGTGCATCGCACCTACACCGAGACCAATCTGCGCTATTCGCAGATGGCGGCATTGAGCATGTTCGAGGAAGTGAACACTGGCAACAACCTGCCGGTGCAGTTCGACATCCTGGCCTCGCCCGGCGAGCATCACGCCGACGAGTTCCATCTGATGTTCGTCGCCAAGGGCGGCGGCTCGGCCAACAAAAGCTTTCTGTTTCAGGAAACCCGCGCGATCCTGTCGCCGGAGCGGCTGCTGAAATTCCTGGAAACCAAGATGAAGACCCTGGGCACCTCGGCCTGTCCGCCCTATCACCTGGCGATCGTCATCGGCGGCACCAGCGCCGAGACCACGTTGAAGACGGTGAAGCTGGCCTCGACTAAATGGCTCGACACGCTGCCAACATCGGGCAGCAAGGCGGGCCATGCGTTCCGCGATCTGGAGATGGAACAGAAGGTGCTGGAACTGTCGCGGAACATCGGCATTGGCGCGCAGTTCGGCGGCAAGTATTTCTGCCATGACGTACGGGTGATCCGGCTGCCGCGGCACGGGGCCTCGCTGCCCGTGGGCATTGGCGTGTCGTGCAGCGCCGACCGGCAGATCATGGCGAAGATCACGCCGGAGGGTGTGTTCCTGGAACAACTGGAAACCGACCCGGCGAAGTACCTGCCGGAAACCACGGACGATCATCTGCCCGATGAAAGCATCGCGGTGAACCTCAACCGGCCGATGGCGGAGATCAAGGCGCAACTGACCCAGTACCCGGTGAAAACCCGGCTCGCGCTGACTGGCACGATGGTGGTGGCGCGCGACATCGCGCACGCCAAACTGAAGGACCGGCTGGACAGCGGGCAGGGGCTGCCGGACTATTTGAAGGATCATCCGGTTTACTACGCCGGCCCCGCGAAGACGCCGGAGGGTTATGCCACCGGCAGTTTCGGTCCGACGACCGCGGGGCGGATGGACAGCTACGTGGCGGAATTCCAGGCGGCGGGCGCCTCGCTGGTGATGCTGGCCAAGGGCAACCGTTCGAAGGCGGTCAGGGATTCCTGCAAGGCGCATGGCGGATTTTACCTCGGCTCCGTCGGCGGCCCGGCGGCCCGGCTGGCCCAGGACTGCATCCGGAAGGTGGAAGTGCTGGAGTATCCGGAACTGGGGATGGAAGCCGTATGGCGGATCGAGGTGGAGAATTTCCCGGCGTTCATCATCATCGACGACAAGGGAAATGATTTTTACGAGGGGCTGGAATGACGGGACGGTTTGCCCTGGCCCCCACGGTTCAGCCGCGCTGGCCTGACGCGGGGGAAGACCCGTGCGGGCGCGAACAGGACCAGAAGTTGTGGTCACCACACTTTTTGTCCACAGTATTTTGTGGTCCGGGATCGGATAGGCATTGACCAGCCCGGACCGGGGCTCTACCGATTCGGGTGTGACGATGAACGAGACTCGCCCATTCATTCGCCTGCGCGGCCGTTCCATCATGGCGCTGGTTCTGACTCCAGAACCGCCGTTGCATGAATGGATCATCGCGCTCGACGCGCAAATCGACCGTTCGCCGAATTTCTTCGACGGGCGTTCGGTGATCATGGATCTCGGCACGCTGACGCGCGAAACCCAGGATGTCGCGGGGTTGCTGCGCGCCATCGCCGACCGGGGCATCCACATCATCGGCACCGAGGGCGCGCATCCTTCCTGGCCTGGACTGGAAGCCTGGGGACGGCCCATGCCGGGGGGCGGCAAACCCGGACGTCCGATTGAAATCCCCGAACCGCCCCGTGCCGCGGCGCCTGGCCCCATGGCCGCGCCGCATGTCGAGGCGGCGCCCGTGGAAACCAGATCGGTGCTGATCAATCACTCGTTACGATCGGGGCAATCCGTGTCGAACGAGGATGGCGACGTCACCATCCTTGGTTCCGTCGCCTCTGGCGCGGAAGTTGTTGCCGGTGGATCAATCCATGTATACGGGGCCTTGCGTGGCCGCGCGATCGCGGGACTCGCCGGTCATGCCGGAGCGCGGATCTTCTGCCGTAAATTCCATGCTGAACTCGTTGCGGTGGATGGCGTTTATCAAACGGCGGAAGACATGCCCACGGATCGCATAGGTGCTCCGGCCTGTGCCTGGCTGGATGGCGACATCATGCGAATCACGGCGATTGACTAAAACTGGTTGACTGAACTTCATTGGCCACGATGCATCGGCTGCACTCAGGGGCGACCCAATCGGAAAGGGAACAAAAATGGCCAAAGTCCTGGTCGTGACCTCTGGCAAAGGCGGTGTGGGTAAAACCACCTCCACCGCCGCCCTGGGCGCGGCACTGGCTCAGGCGGGAGAAAACGTCGTCGTTGTCGATTTCGATGTCGGACTACGGAATCTCGATCTGGTGATGGGCGCGGAACGCCGGGTGGTGTTCGACATGATCAATGTGATCCAGGGCGACGCCAAACTGGCGCAGGCGCTGATCCGCGACAAACGCATCGACACCCTGTCCCTGCTGCCCGCCTCACAAACCCGCGACAAGGACGCGCTGACCGATGCCGGGGTCAGCAGCATCATCGACCAGTTGCGCCAGAAATTCGACTGGATCATCTGCGACAGCCCGGCCGGCATTGAAAAAGGCGCGCTGATGGCGATGCGCCACGCCGATGTCGCCGTTGTCGTCACCAACCCCGAGGTTTCCTCGGTACGCGACTCCGACCGTATCATCGGCATGCTCGACTCCAAGACGCTGAAAGCGGAAAAAGATGAGCGGATGGAAAAACATCTGCTGATCACCCGCTACGATCCAGGCCGCGCGGCGCGGGGCGAGATGTTGAAGACCGAGGACGTGCTGGAAATCCTCTCCATCCCGCTTCTGGGCATCATCCCGGAAAGCGAGGACGTTTTGCGCGCCTCCAACATCGGCTCCCCGGTGACACTCAATGAGCCGGGCAGCAGCGCAGCGAAAGCCTATTTCGACGCGGCGCGCCGGTTGCGCGGCGAAAAACTCGAGGTCGTCGTTCCCATCGAACGCAAGGGCCTCATGAGCCGGTTGTTCGGACGGAGGGTGGCATGAACCTGTTGGCGATGTTCCGCCGGGAACGCTCAGCGCCGGTCGCGCGCGAGAGATTGCAGGTCCTGCTCGCGCATGAGCGCATGGCGGCGGGTCATTC
>JAYVCG010000063.1:0-4394 GCA_043750075.1 Acetobacteraceae bacterium
ACGCCCTACTTCGTGCTGATCGACAAGGCGCTGCGGGATGAGGGCACCAGCCACCATTATCTGCCGCCCGCGCCGTTCGCCGAGGCCGATCCCGCTCTGGCGGACACGATGATGCGGGCGGCCGAAGGCGGCGGCGTTCGGGTCCTGCGCGGCGCGACCTGGACGACCGATGCCCCGTTCCGGGAGACCGAAACCGCAATCGAAGCCGCCCGCGCCCACGGCATCCTGGCGGTGGAGATGGAAGCCGCCGCGCTTTATGCTTTCGCCCAAGCGCGGGGGAAGCCGGTGCTGTGCTTTGCCCACGTCACCAACCAGATGGCGCAAATCGATGGCGATTTCGAAAAGGGGGAGGCTAACGGCGCGCTTGAGGCCCTCGACCTGATCGCCCTTGTCGCGCGCGCGTGGAGGACACGGCATTGACCGACCGGCCCAATCCCCCATGGATTTCCTCACGTTCATGACGAAAGCCGGCTGACCGACCCCGGTGTTTCGGGCGTGGCCGATCGCCGGCGCGGGCCGCCCGGCCGAAGCCCTGGTGCGGATACGCTGTCAACGACTCGGAAGCGCCGGTTATTTTCACTGGCGATCTGATCGCGTGAGCCGATTCAGGCGCAACAACAGGAGGATTGAATCGTCATGACACCCGATCTGACTCTGCTCGTCTGGGCCGTTGTTCTCGCCTTCCTGCAAATCGTGGTCGCCGCCGTGGGCACCAATACGCAGGTTCCGTTGTCGGTGCTTGCCGGTAACCGCGAAGCCATGCCCGAAGCCACCGGCTGGGCTGCCCGCGCCGCTCGGGCGCATCGCAACATGATGGAAAGCCTGCCGCTCTTCGCCGCGCTGGTGCTAATCGCGCATGTCGCGGGGCGTGTTAACGGTACGGTCATTCTGGGCGAGCAGATTTTCGTCTTCGCACGGTTGGCGCATGCGGTGATCTACACGGTGGGACTGCCGTGGATACGTACCGTCGCATGGGCCGTTTCGGTGGTGGGGATGGCGATGATTTTGATGCAGGTAATATGAACGGTCCGTCGTAAACAGGACCGCTCCGGCGTCACCGCTAAACCCCCAGATAAAACTGCCTGATCAGTTCGTTGTTATTCAACTCCGCCGCCGATCCGCCCTCGAACTCGATGTGCCCGTGCACGATGACGTAGCCGCGGTCGGCGATGCGGATCGCCTGGGTGAAATTCTGCTCCGCCATCAGAATGGACAGGCCGTAGCCGTCCTTCAGCTCCTTGATTTTATCGATCGTGCGCGACACCAGCAGCGGTGCCAGTCCCACCGACGGTTCGTCGATCAGCAACAACCGCGGCGCCGACATCAGCGCTCGGGCCAAGGCAAGCATCTGCTGTTCGCCGCCGCTCATGGAACCCGCCAACTGCGTGCGCCGTTCCGCAAGCCGGGGGAAAACCTCCAGGCAAAAGGCGAGGTTCTTGTCGATCGCGGCGCGGGCGGATTTTCGGTAAGCGCCCATCAGCAGGTTTTCGATGACGGTCAGGCGGGGAAACAGCCGCCGCCCTTCCGGCACGAAGGCGATGCCGAGGTCCACGATATCTTCGGTGGATCGTCCGACCAGGTTGAACGCGGTGCCGTCGATAGTGGCGACAATACTGCCGGCGAATGGCTTCACCATGCCCATGACGCATTTCATCAGGGTGGATTTGCCGTTGCCGTTGGTGCCGAGCAACGCCACGGTCTCACCCTCGCGCACGTCGAGCGTCACGCCATGCAGCACGCTGACGGCGCCATACCCGGCGTCGAGACCGGCGATGCGCAGACTAGCTGCCAAGGTAGGCCGCCACGACATCATCCTGGCGCACCACGTCGCGCGGATCGCCATCGGCGATCTTGCGGCCCGCGACCAGCACCACCAGCCGTTGGGAGAAGGACAGAACGGCGCGCATGATGTGCTCGATCAGGATGATGGTGATGCCCTGTTCCTCGTTCAGCCGGACCAGCAAGGCGAGGATGTCGTCCACTTCCTGGTGCGACAATCCGGCCATCGCCTCGTCGGCGATCAGCAATCTGGGTTCGGCGGCCATGGCGCGGGCGAGTTCCAGTTTCCGCATTTCTATTTGCGTCAGATCTTTCGGCAGGCGGGCGGCCTTGTCCGCCAGCCCGACCATCTCCAGCAGGATCATGCAGCGGGCATCGGTGTCGCGCGCCGCCGCGCTGTCGCGGCCCTGGACGGCATACAGCAAGGGAATGCGGAGGTTTTCCGCCAGGGTCAGCGTGCCGAAGGGGCGCGGCAACTGGAAGGTGCGGGCGAGCCCGGCGCGGGTGCGCAGATGCGCCGCCATGCCGTCCAGTCTTTTCCCCTGAAAGCGGACGCTGCCGCTTTCGTTGCGCAATGTGCCGCACAGGCAGTTGACCAGCGTGCTCTTGCCCGAGCCGTTGGGGCCGATCAGGCCCAGACGCTCGCCCTGACGCACCTGGAGTTCGATGTCGGTCAGGGCGACGAAGCCGCCGAAACGTTTGCCAAGACCGGAGACTTCCAGGATGGCGCTCATTTCTGGAACCATCCGATGATGCCTTTCGGCGCGGCGATCACGAACACCACCAGCATGACGCCGACGATCAGCAGCGACAGCGCCGAGGAAATCGTCACCGTCGCCACCTGCTGCAGCGTGCCCAAAAGCACCGCGCCGAGGATGGGGCCAAGCCAGTAGCTGGTGCCGCCGATCAGCGGCATGGCGATGGTGTTGACGGCGTAGCTCAGGTTGAACGCCGAGGCCGGGTCGAGATAGGTCACATAGTACGGCAGCGGCGCCCCCGCCATGCCCATGAAGCCGCCGGACAAAGCGCAGGCGATCAGTTTCAGGCGTAATGTTGGCACGCCTGATGCCTCGGCGGCGAGTTCGTCGTCGCGGATGGTGGCGAAACCGTAGCCAAGCCGGGACTTTTCAATCGCGCGGGCGACGGCGACCACCAGGACCGACAGGCCCAGCATCATGAGGAACAAATATTCGATGTAGTTGATGCCCAGATACGGCACCGTCGCGGGCCGGATGATGTAGGCGCCGCGGGAGCCACCGACAAAACTCCAGTTGGTGATAAGGGTTTGCATCACCACCGCCATCGCCAGTGTCGCGATGGAGAAGAACGTGCCGCGCAGACGCAGCGTCAGATAGCCGGTGCCGACGCCCACGAGGCCCGAGACCACGCCGCCGACCACCATCATCGCGATCAGCGGCAGGCTGGTGAGTTTGTGCAGCACCACCGTGCTGTAGGCGCCCAGGGCGATGAAGGCGGGTATGCCGAAATTCACGTATCCCGTGTAGCCGCCCAAAATGTTCCAGGCCGAGGCGAGCACGATGTATTGCAGCACCACATAACCGGCGAAGTAAAAATAGGCGTTATCGACCAGCAGCGCGAGCCCGTAGGTCAGCGCCGCCGCCACGAGCAGCCACAGGATGAAGACCGGGTTTTTCACTTACGCGCGCCCGAAGATGCCACTGGGGCGGAACGCCAGCGTCAGGAGCAAGAAGCCGAACGCCACCGCGGGCGCCCAGGAGGGGCCGAAGAAAGTGGCGGTGATGTTCTCCATGACGCCAAGGATGACGGCGGCGACGAAGGTGCCCGCGAAACTGCCGAGCCCGCCAAGGACGCAGATGGCGAAGATGCGGCCGATGTATTCGCGCCCGACCGAGGGCTCGATGGGCTGGATGATGATGAGGATGGCGCCCGCGAGGGAGGCGGTGGCGATCGACAGGCCGAAGGCGATGCGTTTGATGCGGCTGGGATCGGCGGCCATTAGGCGCAGCGCCATCGGGTCCTGCGCCACCGCCTGCACCGCGCGGCCGATGAAGGTGCGGGAGAGGTAGAAATGCAGGCACAGCATCAGCGCCAGCGACACCAGCGCCGGGACCAGCAGACGCAGCGGCAGGTCGATCACGCCGATATGGAGGGTGGGGCCGATGTAGACGGCCTCGACCAGGCGGTAATCGACGCCGAACACCAGGGTCAGGGAGACCTCGGTAATGAACAGCAGGCCAAAGAAGAACGACAGGCCGCGCAGGGCGGTGTCGCCACGCCGCTCGAAGGAGACATCGTAGACGTGATAGATCGCCACCCCCAGGGCGTAAAACGCGGGCATGGCGGCGATGGAGACCAGGATCGGATCGAACCCGAACCGGCTGTTCATGATGTAGGCGATGTAGGAACCCAGCAGGATGAACGCCGGATGCGCGATGTTGACGATATCGAGCATCCCGAAGGAGATCGAGACTCCGATCGTCACGGCGGCGTAGAAGCCCCCGAGCAACAGCCCGGAGACCAGGGCGTTGCCCAGGAGGTCGAAGGAGATATCCATGATGCGCGCTTATGACGTTTCCCGGGGCGCACTGTGGCCGATGGCGGGCGGGTTGGCCAGAGGTGGGCGGTGCGTTTCA
>JAYVCG010000064.1:0-2667 GCA_043750075.1 Acetobacteraceae bacterium
TCGGGCAGCGGCGCGGCGGCGGTTCAGGCCCTCGCGGAGATCCGCGATCTGTTCCGTCCCGGCAAACCGGACATCGACACGCTGCCGGCCGAGCAACTGCCCCGGCTGGTTCAGGGCGTATTAGAAGAGATACGCAAGCCAGGCCCGGTGCCGGAGGACTTCACCGGCGCGGTCGCCCGTGCCCTGGCTGAGGCCCAAGAGCGAATCGGCGCGCTGCGCTTCGCGGACGCCGCTCTGGGTTTGGACGACGCGTTGGCCAAGGCCCAGGCAAAAGCCGGAGCGGATGCGCGGAACCTCGCCGCGCTTCAGGCGAAGACCCAGGAGGACGCGAAAGGTCTCGCCGCCCTGCTCGCTGAACGGGGCCGCGTGTCCCGCCTGCAACTGCGCTATCGCGAGGCTGCGGGCTTCCACGACAAGGCCGCGGAGGCAGTCGCCTTCGACCCCGAAGCCACCTTGCCCCACGCTTTGGCCGCGGCGGATGCGCTATACGATCAAGGCAACGAGTTCGGCGACAACACGGCATTACGCGACGCCATCGCCCGTTACCAATCCGCCCTGGAACGCACCCCTCGCGACCGCGTGCCGCTCGACTGGGCCATGACCCAGAACAACCTCGGCAACGCGCTGGCGACGCTGGGCGAACGCGAGAGCGGGACGGCGCGGCTGGAGGAAGCCGCCGCCGCCTACCGCCTCGCCCTGACGGAGTGGACCCGCGACCGCGTGCCGCTCAACTGGGCCATGACCCAGAACAACCTCGGCAACGCGCTGGCGGCGCTGGGCGAACGCGAGAGCGGGACGGCGCGGCTGGAGGAAGCCGTTGCCGCCTTCCGCCTCGCCCTGATGGAGTATACCCGCGACCGAGTGCCGCTCAACTGGGCATTCTCCCGGCACACATTGGGCAACGTCCTGGCGGTCCTGGCCGAACGAACGGGGGACCGGGCGCGGCTGGTGGAGGCGATCACCTGCATGCGCGACGCCGCACAGGTATATCGGGAGGGTGGTAACAGTTACTGGCTGCCGAAAGCGGAGGGGCGGATCAAGGAACTGGAAACGGCGCTCGCGGGCATGAGCAAGTAGAAAGGGCGGGTCTGGTCAGAAGCAAACCCGCCTCACAAATCCTCCGGGCGCAATCCGGTGTGCTTCGCGAGGCGGGCCAACATGCGTGGTCCGATTTCCTCCCCGTCATGGAAGGCGAAAACGACATCCGCCCACCCCGGCCGCGCCAGGATGCGGTGCGAACCGGATTGCCGCCGGGTCGTCCATCCCATCCGGCCAGAGCACGCGGAACGGCGCTTGCTTTCGCCGAGGGCCAGGCGCTCAGGCGGCGGCGAACAGGCCGCGCGCCTCGACCGGCACGGGCTCGCCGTGGTCGAGCCGGTCAGCGATGACGCGATACGCGAGCGCCTCCGTTTTCAGCCGCGCCTCGGCCTCGGTGGCGCCATGAGCGAGCACGCCGGGCAGCGCCGCGACCTCGCCCACCCACCGTCCGTCCTCTTCGCGTTCACCCTCGATCCGGAGCATCGTTCAGCACCCTGGCTGGTGGAGACAACAGAGTGGAACGCGTGGGCACGGGACGCAACGCCCACGCCTGGATCACCCCCGCGCCAGCAGTTCGTCCAGCGTCGCCGGGCACGTCTCCGGCACCGGCAGCGGCGGCTGCCCATCGCTGGTCTCGGGCAGGCCGCGCAACGCATCCGTGTAAATATCCGCGAGATCGAGACGCTGCCGCATCGAGGGCGCGAAACGCCGCCGTGCCTGAGCGAGAAAGGTGCGCTCCTCCGCCCGCCAGTGCGGCACGTCGCGGGAGTCCGGCCACGCCGCGATCTTTAAACGGTGGATCAGAGCACGCAGCAGCAGAGACTCCACGGCATGTAACTGCTCGTTGCCCACGCTTTCGATTTCCTCGATGATGTTAGGCCAGTCCAGCGCCCCGTCATTGGCGCGCTCCCCCGCCGCGTGCCGGCGGAGCAGTTCCGCCTGGCGTTCGGACCATCGCAGGATATCGTCCTCATAAAGGTCGCTCATCGCTCACTTCCGTCCGGTCCCGGCGATCAACGTGGCGCCCGCCCCGCCAGCGCGCAAGAGACGCGTTCACCCCCGCGGCACCCGCCCCTCCAGCGGATACGCCGGATCGTTGTAGCCCGGCGTCGAGGGATGACCGGGTGACACCAGCCGGTCGATCAGCGCCTCATCCTCGGCGCCGAGGCGGCAGGTCAGTGCCCCGGCATACTCCTCCCATTGCTCCTCCGTGCGCGGCCCGCCAATCGCGGCGGTGACGAAACGATTGTTCAAAACCCACGCGAAAGCGAACTGACCCGGCGTCACGCCGCGCGCACGGGCATGGGAAGCGATCTCCTGGGCGATGTGCAAACTCTCCGTCCGCCACTCGGATTCCAGCATCCGCCGGTCCTGCCGTCCGGCGCGGGTGCCCGCCTGAGGCGGCACGTCCGGTTGATACTTCCCCGTCAGGATGCCGCGCGCCAGCGGACTGTACGGCACCACGCCGAGACCGAAATGACCGCAGGCGGGCAGGTGCTCCGTCTCCACCTCGCGGTTCAGCGCGTTATACAGCGGCTGGCTGGCGATCGGGCGGCCGATCCCGGCCTCGTCGCACAGGCGGCAGATCTCGGCCACCCGCCAGCTCCGGTAATTGGAGACACCGAAATA
>JAYVCG010000065.1:0-3760 GCA_043750075.1 Acetobacteraceae bacterium
CCGATCCTGGCGCTGACCGGCGAGCATCATTTCAATGAAGTCGTGTTCCAGGATGCCTTTCTCCCCGAGGGCGCGCTTCTGGGCCGCGAGGGCGATGGCTGGCATCAGGTCACCAGCGAACTGGCGTTCGAGCGCAGCGGGCCGGAACGCTTCCTGTCCTCGATCTGGCTGCTGGTGGAACTGATCCGGGCGCTTGGCCCAGAGCCATCCGACGCGGCGGCGGCGGCGATCGGGCGGTTGTCAGCGCATGTGATGACCTTGCGGCGGCTGTCGCGCTCGGTCGCCGGGATGCTTCAGGCGGGGGAAAACCCGGCGCAGCAGGCCGCTTTGGTGAAAGACCTCGGCGCGGTGCTGGAACAAGAAATCCCCGAGATCGCCCGTTTGCTGGTGGAGGCCGAGCCCGACCGGCATTCGGCCCAGGCGTTCGCCGCCACGCTGGCGCACACGATGATGCACGCGCCCTCGTTCTCGTTGCGCGGGGGCGCGCGGGAAATCCTGCGCGGCATCATCGCCCGCGGGCTGGGGCTTCGCTGACCACCCGGATTTTGTTAATAAAAGGAAACGTTCATGACGGACAAGGTGCTGTATCAGGTGGAGGACACGATCGTCACCATCACGCTCAACGATCCGGGGATGCGCAACCCGATCTCGGAAATGGAGATGGTGGACGGTATCGTTCACGCCCTGGAACGGTTGAATCAGGACAAGACCGCCCGTGTCGCGATCCTGACCGGGGCGGGCAGCGCGTTTTCCTCGGGCGGCGATCTGCGGAAGATGCAGGCGGAGTTTGAAACGCGCGCGAACAAGCCGCATCTGACGCCGCTTTATTACAAGCATGGCATTCAGCGCATTCCCCTGGCGTTCGAGAAACTCGACGTGCCCATCATTGGCGCCGTCAATGGTGCGGCGATCGGCGCCGGCCTCGATCTGGCGTGCATGTGCGACATGCGGATCGCCGCGGAAAGTGCCCGTTTCGCCGAGAGCTTCGTCAAGGTCGGCATCGTGCCGGGCGATGGCGGGGCGTGGCTGCTGCCCCGTGTCGTCGGCTTCTCGAAAGCCTGCGAGATGGCGTTCACCGGCGACATGCTGACCGCCGCCGAGGCGCTGGCCTGCGGCCTCGTGTCCCGTGTCGTGCCGGATTCGGAACTAATGGACGCCGCGAAGGCACTGGCGAACCGCATCGCCGTCAACCCGCCGCACGCCGTTCGGATGGCAAAACGGCTGCTGATGGAGGGGCGGCACACGCGGCTCGACACGCTGCTGGAAATGTCGGCCGCGATGCAGGCGCTGACCCACGCGACGCCGGATCACCGCGAGGCGGTGAATGCCTTCCTGGAAAAGCGCAAACCCGTGTTCAAGGGGGAGTGAGCGGTCCGCGGCCAGTGTGTTTCATCTGAGAGTAATCAATGCGTGTCTGGAAAGATTTTTACCACGGAGAACACGGAGAACCACGGAGGCACACGGAGATCTCCCCGTGACCTCCGTGGTGCGATTGTCCGGAAGCACGAGCACAAGCGAGCTTTCCAGGCGCACATTCAAAGCCGTTCGATCTCACTTCTTGCATCCGGGGGTGGAAAGACCGCTTTTTTAACACAGATTTTTAAGGCGATTCCACGGATTACACAGAGCGTGGCGGCTCCGTCCGTGTCTCGTGGCCCCGATGCGCGGGAGATCAAGGTCATGGCGCTTCGCGCGGGCAGCGAGGCTCTGTGTAATCCGTGGCCTCGCCTTTAAAATCCGTGTTAAAAAAGCGGTCTTTCCGCCCCCCCGGACCAGGAAAATGTGCCCCCCTGGCTCACCCCCTGGCGATCGACAGCGCGGCGGTTTTCCGTTTCACCTCCGGCACGGCGGCCCGCGCGGCGAGAGCGGCGGGGGTGTCCAGCACCCATTCCTTGTAAGGGTCATCCAGCCACGACTCCGTCTCGGGCCGCCGCCATGTCGAGGGATCGGGGATGTCCGGCATTTCCACGGCGCGGGCGGCATTGACCGCCATGGGCAGCGCCTCACCCGCCGGGACGGGTCTTGCCCCCGCCGCCGCGCCGTTCACGGGAACAGAGGGCGCCTTGTCCACTGACGCCTTGTCCATTGACGCTTTATCCACCGGCATGGACACCGACCCAGCCGCCGCGCTGTCCACGGGGTCCGGCGGCGCGTCATGCCCAAAGCCGCTTCCCATCTCAACGCCCGTCTCAACGTCCGTGTCCTTCGCCGCGGCGGCCGCCTTGCCCTTCGCCCGGACCGAGGGCAGCCGCCCCTGCAACCGGATCAGCGTGTCCAGATGCTTGCTCAGCACCCTCCCCATGCCGGTGACATTCGCCTGGGCGCGCAGCTTCAGCGTATCGGCCATGCCGCGCAGCACGTCGCGCCCGGCATCGGCGATCAGCGCGTTGAACATCGCCGCCTGACCCGCCAGCATCATCTGCAACACGTCCCCCGGCAGGAACGACAGAATAACCGTCATCGCCGCGCGGGCATTGTCCGCGCGTCTGGCCTCGGACGGCTCGCCCCGGTCGGACAGAGCCTGAACCATGTCGTCGAGGCACGCGCTGATCAGGGTCGGGGACGGCAACGGTCCCATGGCGGAGGAAGTCAAGGGCGGCGCCTTTCGCGCTGGAGGAAAGCACGCGGCCTATAATCCTCCACAAAAACCGCTTCAAGATAATAATCCTTGTTTCTCTCCACGTCCGGGGGTGAGGGACATCGCCCGTCTCGCGGCGGGTCAGAGGCGGAGGGCGGTTCCCTCCGTGCCCGCGTGGAGGGAGCGGAGCCGTGATCCGCTCAGCAAGGATTCCCCTCCCCGCCGCCGGAGCCCTCTCTCACGGTTGACAAGACCGGGGCTGTCCTTCAGCCCTTCCGCCGCCACCGGCGCGCGCGCCAGGGCGGCGCACCGATGCCGGGCCAGCCCCGCGCCCTTGAAAAGGAACGGACCATGCCGTCATGAGCCCAGGACGTTGGATCGCGAGCGGGGGGGGGATTGGGGACGCGCGGTTCATTCCGGGCACCATCGCATCGCTGATCGCCATGGTGACGGGGGGGATCGTGCTGTGGATCAGCCCTCCTTCCCTGATCTTCCTCGCCATCACCGCCTCCCTCCTTGGCATCTGGGCCGTCCACGCCACGGGGGAGACGAGCGATCAGCGATGGATCGTCGTCGATGAGTTCGCCGGTTCGTGGATCGCCTTGCTGGGGCTGAACCGCTTTTCGGTGACGGGGGTGCTTGGCGCGTTCCTGATCTTCTTGCTGCTGAATTTCTTCAAGCCGGGGCCGGTCGGGTGGGCGGACCGCAAGGACGGCGCCATTTCGGTGATGGCGGATGACATCGTGGCCGGGCTGCTGACGGCGGCGATCCTGTTCCTGATCCAGTTGCTGCCGATGGGGCTGCTGTCGGACTGGGTGCCGGTCGAGGCGCTGCCGTGACCGCGCTCACGGGCAAACCCATGACCCTGGCGCGCTGGATCGCCAGCGGCGGCGGCATCGGGTTTTTTCCCATCGCCCCCGGCACCGCCGGATCGCTGCTGGCACTGCTGATCGGCGCGGGCGCGTTGTCGGTGAGCCGCTGGCTGCTGCTCGTGCTGGTCCTGGCCGTGTGTGTGATCGGCACATGGGCCGTGCGCGCGACCGGGGAACAGGATGATCCCGGCTGGATCGTCATCGATGAGTTCGCCGGTCAGTGGATCGCCCTTCTGGGCCTGGGGCGGGTCTCGGCGTACGGAGTGATCGCGGCGTTCGTGCTGTTCCGGGTGCTCGACATCGCCAAGCC
>JAYVCG010000066.1:0-5874 GCA_043750075.1 Acetobacteraceae bacterium
CTCGGCGCATGGCGTCTGACCGGCGAGATTTGCGACGGCAAATGCGTGCTTGGCGTGATGCGTCCGGGTAACAAACCGGCGCACAAGGCCTGTGCGAATATCTGCCTCATCGGTGGCGTGCCGCCAATTTTCGTGACCACGGCGCCGGTGCTGGGGACGCGGTATATGCTGATGGGCGCTCCGGACAATCGCGCCTTGCCCGATGCGTTCCGCGATCACGTCGCCGTCACCCGCCGGATGGAGGGCACGCTGGAACGGATCGGTGACGCACTGATCTTCCGCGCCGATGTCACCCGCGCGGTGGCGCCATGAGCGGAATGTCCACCGTGCTGATCCTGCTCGCCTTCGCGGCGGCCGCTCTCGCCGTGTGGTGCGCGCCCTTCTTGCTGGACCCGGCCGGTCTGGGCGCGTTCGCCTTCGTGGGACAGGTTTGTCTGGCGATCCTGGCTTTGTCGTTACTGGAGGCCGTGTTCAGCAGAATCGGAGTAAATGCGCGCTGAACGTCCCGGCGTGCTCATCCCCCGGCCTGGCCGCCACCCTGTCATGTGACTTTCGTATCGAAGGGAAAAACCGTGGCTCTTTCCGTGTTCCAGGGTGAGGGGAAGCCCGCATGACCAGGGGCGCGGCGGGGCTGCCCTGGAACACGGAA
The DNA here is from genome assembly GCA_043750075.1 of Acetobacteraceae bacterium. Lineage (GTDB taxonomy): Bacteria > Pseudomonadota > Alphaproteobacteria > Acetobacterales > Acetobacteraceae > Rhodopila. The sequence continues at coordinate 650 of JAYVCG010000066.1, forward strand.
AGAGCCAAAACTGTTTGGAAGCAGTGGTTCATGAGAGGGCTCGCCCGCGAGAAAGCAATCAGGGCTCCGCCCTGAAACCCGCCCCATGGCCCCTTGGGAGGCGCCGCCTCCTGGACCTCCGCCAAGGGCGATGGCCCTTGGAACCCATCCATGGGGGAATCAAGGGAGGAAAGTCTTCGCGCGGCGTTGGGTTCGGTGTATCCCGCGCGCGGAAACCAGCCGTGGGATGTTGCCATGTCCGATATCGTTCCCGTTCGCCGTGCGTTGCTCTCCGTCTCCGACAAGACGGGGCTGGTGGCGTTCGCTCAGGCCCTGGTGGCGCGCGGGGTGGAAATTCTTTCCACCGGCGGGTCGGCGAAGGCGTTGCGGGCGGCACAAATTCCGGTGAAGGAGGTCTCGGACCATACCGGCTTCCCGGAAATCCTCGACGGGCGCGTGAAAACCCTCGTGCCCCAGATCCACGGCGGCATCCTGGGCCGGCGCGACAACGCGGAGCACCTGGCGCAAATGGCGGCGCACAACATCGCGCCGATCGACCTGGTGGCGGTCAACCTGTATCCGTTCGAGGCCACCGCCGCGCGCGGCGCCCCGGACGCCGATTGCATCGAGAACATCGACATCGGCGGGCCCGCGCTGATCCGCGCCGCCGCCAAGAACCATGACTTCGTCACCATTCTGACCGAACCGGAACAATACGCGGAAGTGCTCGCCGAACTGGAAGGGCAGGGGGGCACCTCGCGCGTGCTGCGGCGGCGGCTGGCGGGGGAGGCCTACGCCCGCACCGCCGCCTATGACGCCGCCATCGCCGCCTGGTTCGCGGAAAAACGCGGCGAGGCGTTCCCGCATCGCCTGACCATCGCGGGCACGCTGCGGCAAACCGCGCGGTATGGGGAAAACCCGCATCAGGCGGCGGCGTTCTACACGCACGGAACGCGGGCGGGCGTGGCCTCGGCGCTCCAGGCCCAGGGCAAGGAACTGTCCTACAACAACCTCAACGACACCGACGCCGCGTTCGAGTGCGTGGCCGAGTTCGACGCCCCCTCGGTGGCGATCATCAAGCACGCCAGCCCGTGCGGCGTGGCCAGCGCCGCCTCCCTGGCCGAGGCGTGGGATCTGGCGTTCCGCTGCGATCCGGTGTCGCCCTATGGTGGGATCGTCGCGGTGAACCGGGTGCTGGACGCGGCGGCGGCGGAGAAGATCGCCGCCATCTTCACCGAGGTCATCATCGCCCCGGACGCCGATGACGCCGCGCGCGCGATCCTGGCGCGCAAACGCAATTTGCGCCTGCTGCTGACGGGTGGCATGCCCGATCCCGCCGCCCCCGGCCTGACGTTCCGGAGTGTCGCGGGCGGTTTCCTGGCGCAGAGCCGTGACACCGGACGCATCACCGCCGCCGGTCTGAAGGTGGTCACGCGGCGCGCGCCCTCGGCGGCGGAACTTGACGATCTGATCTTCGCCTTCCGCGTCTGCAAGCACGTCAAATCGAACGCCATCGTCTACGCGCGCGCGGGGGCCACGGTGGGGATTGGCGCAGGCCAGCCGAACCGGGTTGACAGCGCCCGCATCGCCGCCTGGAAAGCCGTGGAAGCCGCGCGCGCCGCCGGTCTGCCCGAACGCCTGACCGAGGGCAGCGTCGTTGCCTCCGACGCGTTCTTTCCGTTCGCCGACGGGCTGGAAGCAGCCATCGGGGCGGGGGCGACGGCGGTGATCCAGCCAGGCGGCTCGATCCGCGACGCCGAGGTGATCGCCGCCGCCGACGCCGCCGGTCTGGCGATGGTGTTCACGGGAATGCGGCATTTCCGGCACTGAGGACAGGAAGAAGGCCGCGCGCCCATCAAAAAGGCGGGCCGTTCAGGGCCGCTGGTATTACTGTTCACCGCCAGACCTGCCCGGATTCTGACTCTGGTTCAGCGCGGCGCGGCGGCAACCGGGGATTGGGTTCCCAGGATTGCCGCCGTGCCGTGTCCCGGCGGGGCTATTCCGCGCCCGGCCAGGTGAAACGGATACTGCCGTCACGCAGGCCCGCCAGCACGACCTCGATTCCGCCGGATTTGATCATCCATTCCAGACGATGATCGCGATACTCCCGCACCTTCGCGCCCGAGCGGAAGGCCGCGATCGTGGCCGGCATGCGTGCGGCGCCGGCCGCGTACTCGGCGAAGGTGGTGGCAACGGATGGCCTCTCCAGCAGGCGCTGGTACCAGCCCGCGAGGGGGCTTCCGGCCGCCGGCCCCATGCCGTTCAGCACGGAGCGATGGAGCAGCGGCGCGACCGCCGCGTCAGCCCATCCGAACGCGGCGCCACCAAACCAGTGCGCGGCGCCCAGCCGCCCGGAGAGCCAGTCCTGAAGCACGGCGGTTTGCCGCGCCGCCGCCGCGCGCAACGTGTCGGCGAGCGCACCCGTCGCGCGGCCGAACGCTGTCACCTCGCCGAACCCCCAGGTCACCGCCTCATATTGGGTGTCGCAAACATCCTCAGTCATCCGCGCGGCGGCCCGGGCCTCTGGGGCGCGAGGCAGCAACGGCGGGTCCGGCCAGCGCTCCTCAATATATTCCAGGATGATGGTGGAATCGAAGATGCGCGTTTGGCCGTCGACGAGCAGCGGCACCTGGGTGCGTGGGTTGTCGATGCCGAACGGTCCGTCCGTGCGTCCGGTGCCCAAACTCTCGGGCAGCTCGACGTCGAAGGCAATGGACTTCTCCCGCAGCGCGATCTTGATTTTCTGCGCGTAGGGCGAGCCTGGGGCTTCATAGAGCAGCATGGAGGATAGCCTTCCTGTGTTGGGTCGTCCGGGTCTTATGCCGGCCGATTGCTTTTGGATTTTTCAGGGCCCCAGGCGCCTCGCGGCGTCCGGTTTCGCAGTCTGTGGTTGAGGTAGAGGAATCCAGACACCAGCGTCTTATCGCAAATTCACCCTCAGCGTTTCAGGTGCGATTCGCCCGCGGCAATGCGAACTTTCGGTTCCATTGCTACTGGCGCTCCTTTTCAGGTGCGCATCCTGCTCCGGCGTGGTCTCGTTCTACGTGCGCCCGACCCGACGCCCAGTACGACGGCCAACTGACGCGTGATGGTTTGCATGGTTGCCGCGTCGAGATGGCCGATCACCTCGCCCATGGCGGTAAGCCTGACCGTCTGCGGCCAATCGACCATAACCCGCGATGACGTCCGTAGCCCATTTTCAGGAGTGGGCACGAGGTCTGGCCGCAAGCTAAAATCCGGCCGCGGCTCGGAGGTGATCAGCAAGACGGTCGCATGACCCAACCCGGCCAACAGGTCTGAGCGCACCACGACGGCGGGCCGCGCCTTGTCACCCGGCACGCGAACGACAACGACAGCCCCGCGCCGGACGGCGTCAGGCTCTATCGCCATCCAGGCGTCTCGACGGCGTTCTGTTCGAAAGCCGCCGCCATGGTCTCCTCATCCGGCGTTGGCACCGAGAGACGGCGACATTCCCCGGCGATTCGCGCCTGGTATTCCGGATCGTTGACGTCGGGAAGCCACAGCGTGACGGCGCGCAAGCCGCGCTCGCGTTGGGAGGCTCTGTGACGGGCGACACGAGTACGGGTGGATGCGGGATTGTCCATGAGTTACACGTAACGCTTCGGCCGGGTGGTTTCAAGGTCACCGGCGGTTTCCCCGCGGCTCTCGCGACATGACGTGTCGCCTGGCCCCTCCGCCCGCGGGCCTCAGCGCGCCCGGCGGCGGCGCGGCAAGCCCACTTCCCCCAGGACCAGGGCCAGCAGCGCGGCCTGGGCCGGTTCCGGCACCGTCGCCGGCGCCACCACGGGCTTGAAGGCGAGGCCGCGTGGTCCATTCAGCCCGGTGCTGGAAAACACCGGCGCAACGCCGCCCGGCGTGAATTGCTCGATGGTGTTGGTGTTGATGCTCGATACATACACTGTTCCCGGTAACCAGGGTGGATGTGCCTGCCGCTGTCACGCCAGTCATGTTGCCGAAGATAACCGCCGCGCGTCTTTTATCAGGCAGCCAGTCCCGCGTAATCGCCGGTCGCCATGACCTGGACGCGCCGCATGTAACGCGGGCTGTCGCCGTAATCTGCGATCGCGTTATGCATTGTGCCGATATTGTCCCACATCAGCACGTCGCCCTCGGTCCAACGGTGGGAATACAGGTATTTTTCCTGTTCCTGATGCCGATAGAGCAACGCGAGCAACGCGTCGCTTTCGGACTGGTCCATGCCGTCGATTCCCATCACATAACCGACGTTGCAGTACAGCACTTTCTTCCCCGTGATCGGGTGCGGATAAAAGATCGGGTATGACACCGCGGGCTTGCGGGCTCTCTGGGCTTCGGTCAATGGCGGGCGGGTATTGCCAGGACGCGCGCGCATCATGTCCCAGAATTTCGCGAAGTCATGTGTGGCGGTGCGGCCTTCCAAACGGACCTTGATGGAATCGGGCAAATCCTCATAGGCGCGGTGCATGTCGCGAAACTGCGTATCGCCAAGCGGCTTGCCGTCCCGTACCGGCACTTTTCGCGCGTGCAGGATCGTGGTGAGCGCGTTCGGCCGGCTGTATGACATATCGGTGTGCCAGCCCTGCCCGGCATCTCCCAGTCCGGTCGGTTTGCCGTCCTTCACGATGTTGGACAGGATCATCACCTCCGGATGTCCCGGCTCGTGGAACGTGGCGGCGACGTTGGTTTCCAACGCGCCGAAGCGGGCGCCAAAGACCGTGAACTGATCGGTGGTCAGGGTCTGGGCCGGAAATCGCAGCACACCGTACGTGCCGAGGGCACGCAGGACTGTCCGGAATTCCTCAGCCGGCAGCGGCGCGGCGAGATCGATACCGGCAACGTCGGCGCCCAGTACGGCGCCACTCGGTCTGAGTTCCATTGGACAGTCCTTCATCTGGAAACGGGTATGCATGACGGTGGCTCAGGCCTCGCGCCGCGCGGGGCGATTTCCGCGATTCTGGGACACCGGCTCGATCCCCGCGCCACCTGGGCGGACTGTAGCAGCTTCTGGCGGAGCCGGGCCCATCGAAACGGGAATGCGTGAACGGATGATCCACACCCCCTTGGCGCCGGCCGGCCGTGGGAAGGTGTGGTTCCCACGGCCATCGCGACGCCGCCGGCGCATGTTGCGCGCGAAGGCGTTATCTCCAAAGCTTTGCCTCCGACCCGGCGCGTCGTGGTCCGGCCATCCCCGGCGTTGTCCTCCGCCGGTCGAGCCTCAGGCGGTGAGCGCGCGGCGGCGGGCGGTG
>JAYVCG010000067.1:0-3263 GCA_043750075.1 Acetobacteraceae bacterium
GACCAGCGTGGTTGCGGCGAACGCGACGTTCGCGGTGTCAATGTAGGTGCTGAAGGTCAGCGTGGAATTGCCCTTGTTGATCGAACCCAGGGTGCCGCCAATCACGCTGGCGATGTTGGTCAGCCCAGTCGCTGGGCCGGTCAGGTTGGTCTCGGTCAACTGGATGGTCAGCGAACCCGCCGCCGCGGCCGTCACCTGGACGGAATTCAGATCGATCGTGTTGCCGCCGCCAGGATTGGCCGAGCCAACACCCGTGCCCGTGGCCACCAGGATCGTGAAGACGCCAAGCGAGGCGTTGTAGGTCAACTGACCCGTGTGCAGCGTGTCAGTGAGAATGCCGGATGTCGCGGCGCCCGAACTCAACTGCATTTGCAATGTCGGCACGGCGGCCTGCGCGATGGAAACCAGAGCGAGGGATGCCAGGGCGACGGCGGCGAGGAGCTTATGCTTAAACATCTTAATTTTAAACCTTTCTGATCTAACTTGGCCTTGCTGGATGGTACGAATAACACCAGTGAAAAAGGCGTGCAACCTTTTTCAGTGATAAATGGCATGATAATTATTTTTGATACAAACATGGCAAAGTTTAAGCCGATTTTATAGACAAAGCGGATTTAGTATCACAATTTGAAATAGTTCATTATTATAAGATAAAAATCTTTTAACAAAATATTTTCTGATATTGATACAAATTTTCCGTCAAAAAGACGCGATACCTGTGCGGACTGAACCGCCAAAGAGGAAAAATCCCTTTTCCACCATCGCCGTGTGGCCTCTCGCCCGCATGAGCGGACCCGCTTCCAGACGCGCTCTGTACAAATGTCGCGAGGAGAAAGGACCTGGTCTCACGGGCCTGGCGCACGAGTCGCGCGCCAGGCAGCCTGCCTGGTCCTGAACCGGATGCCCATGGCCACGCCACTGACCATCCCCTCACATCCCCATGCCACGGCCTGGCATGGGGATGCCCTCAAAGCCGGGCAACGGCGCGTGCGGACAGCCTCGTCCATGGGGCCAGTCCATGGGGCAAACCATGAACTCCGGCCTTACTTCCGGGGATCAGACCCGGTCTTTGTCCACGCCTGGCGGAGCGGTTCAGGGACGCGCGGGCGGTCTCGGCGCGGGAGGCGGCGTTTGCGGGCCGGCGCCAGGTTCGCGGATCTTCACCGTCGCCAGTTGGTTCTGGATGACCGGCACCACGGCCTCCCGCCGCAATTCGCGCAGCAGATCGCCGCGGGCTTCGTCCAGCGACAGAGTGGGGCGCTGCCGGCGTCCCTCGACGCGGAACACGAAATAGCCGGCCGGGGTGTGGATCGGATACGCGGTGACCTGGCCGGGCGAGAGGGTGAAGATCGCGGAACCGATCTCCGGCCCCAGGGCTTCCACCCGGACATAGCCCAGATCGCCGCCCGCGGCCACGCTGGCGTCCTTACTGTATTGCCGCGCCAGTCCGGCGAAATCGCCGCCCGCCTGCGCCTTGGCGATCACGGTGCGGGCCTCGGTCTCGGTGGGAACCAGGATGGCGCGGGCACGCACTTCCTCAGGTCCGGGGCGGCTGGCGATGTCGCGTTGATAGCGGGCTTTCACCATGTCTTCCGTGACGGCGGCGGCGACCGCGCGGGTCAGCCATTCCTCGGCCAGGGTGCGTTCGACGGCGGCTTTTTCCCGCCGCTTCACGACCGGGTCCTTATCGAGGCCCGCTTTCTCAGCGGCGATCACCAGCAGTTTCTGACGCAGCAACTGGTCCAGCGCGCGGCGGTACAGGGTCTCCAGGCCCAGACTGGCCATGCTGACGGGCATCGCGCGGATGACATCGGCGATCTCGCCCTGGGTGATCTGGCGTCCCTCGACCTCCATCGCCACCCCGTCGGCGCGTTTGTCGAGCTGGCTGGCCATGTCGTTGAGCGCCTCGACCGGGTTGGTCAGCAGCAAGGGGCCCGAGCCTGGCATGTAGACGGGGGCGACCGGCACCTCGGCGATGGGTGGCGCGGCGGTGGCGGGGGATTGGGGCGCGGAGGGGGCGACCCGCAAGGGCTCCGCCGTTTGTCCGGGCGTCCCCTGTCCGGGCGTCCCCTGCCCGGCGGCTCTCTGTCCGGCCAGCGCGTGTCCGGCGCCGGCCAGGGTCAGCAGGATCGTGAGGGAGGTGAGCGCGGCCCTCCGGCGCGGCGCCGTATCCTTGCCGCGCGCGTCCCCGGCGCCCTCGATTGGAGCGTGTTCCACTCTTTGTTCCGCTTTCATGAGCATCATCCACCGTGCCACGACAGGTTCAGGCGCGTTCGCACCGGCTCCGATTGTCCGCGGTCCTGGCGTGATAAGCAAGACGAACCCGCATGACGGGTCCGCGTCGCGGGGAGATTCAGACCGTCAGAGGGGCTTTGCCCGCGCGGGCCTTGCTCCGCGCCCGGCGGGCGGCGCCCAGTCCGGCGAGACCGACGAGGAAGATGCCGATCGAGACTGGCTCCGGCGCCGGACCATAGGTCAGGGTGACGGAACTCAGCTTCAGCGTGTTGCCCAGGTTGCCGGTGCCGGTTTGCAGTTGCAGGTCGTTGGTGACGTTGAAGGACTTCACCGGGGTGGTGAAATTCGTCGCCAGGCTGGCGGTGTTGAGATTGGTGGCGAGGTTGGTGGCCCCGGTGGGGATGGGGGCCAGGAAGGTTTCCGTGGCCGTGACTCGCGTGTAGTCCGCCGCGAGGGGATCGGCCGTGCCGCCCGCTGTCGTCCTGGCGCTGCCCGCCAGGGTCAGGGCGGCGGAGTTCACCGTGGTTTTCGTGCCCGGCATGGTCACGGCCAGGGTGTAAACGATGTCGTAGGTCAGGTTAGAGCCCGTCGCCGCGCTGAAAATGTCCCCGCCGCCGGTGCGGGTGACGTTGAGGATCGCGTTGGTTCCGGCCGTGCCGCTGAGAGTAAGATAGGCGTTGGTGTCCGTCGTCCCGCAACTGCCCGCCGGCAGACCGGCCAGGGCGACACCGGTGAGGGTGCAGCCCGTCACGCTGATGTTCAGGCCATCGAACGAAAAAACCGCCCCCGTGTACAAACCCGCCGCCGCCGCGGGACGCGCCATCAGGACCGGGACCAGCAGCAAACCCGCCAGACCGGCGATGCGGCCTCCGCACTTCCCTGTGCCGTTCATCTCTGTAATCCCTTCAGCCGATCAAAAAAAGCAGCGCGCGAGGATCCGCCAAGGGAACCCTTATCAACATCGTCACAATAGCAAACCACATTTGAATGGTAAACACAATTCACGATCTATATCATAAATTATACAA
>JAYVCG010000068.1:0-3021 GCA_043750075.1 Acetobacteraceae bacterium
GGCCCGCCAGCACAGCCAGATGACGGCGGCGAACATCACCGTGAAAGCGATGCGGAAAAGAAACGATCCGAGTTCGAGCCCGCCGATCACGCAGCCAAGCAGCGCCGCGGCGATACCGCCGCCGAAGGCGAACTTGTCGAACCGGGTCATCGGCGCGTTGCGGACCACGGCCAGGATGATGGAGCCGATGGTGCCCATCGCCCCGGCCTCGGTGGGGGTGGCGAGGCCCATCATGATGGTGCCCAGTACCAGGAAGATCAGCATGGCGGAGGGGACGATGCCCCACAGCGCCTTCACCACCAGCGGCCAGCCGGTCAGGGTGCGCGGCACCGGGGGCATGTGCTCCGGCTTCACGATGCCGAGGACGAAAGTATAGCCCGCGAACAGCGCGATCTGCACCAGCGACGGCCCCCACGCGCCCAGATACATGTCGCCCACGGAACGGCCCAACTGGTCGGCCAGGACCACCAGCACGAGGGACGGGGGCACGAGCTGGGTGATGGTGCCCGACGCCGCCAGTACGCCGGTCGCGTAACGGATGTTATAGTTGTGGCGCATCATCACCGGCATGGTGATCAGCGCCATGGCGATCACCTGCGCCGCCACGGTGCCGGTGATGGCGCCGAGGATGAAGCCGACGATGATGGTCGAATAGCCAAGGCCGCCGCGGACCGGGCCGAACAACTGGCCCATGGATTCGAGCATGTCCTCGGCCAGGCCGCATTTCTCCAGGATCGCGCCCATGAAGGTGAAAAAGGGGATCGCCAGCAGCAGCTCATTGGCCAGAATGCCGCCGAACACCCGGCCTGGGATGGCCTGGAGGAAGTTGAAATCGAAATACCCGAGATTGATCGAAATGAAGCCGAAGAACAGGCCCACGGCGCCGAGGGAGAAACTGACCGGGTAGCCGAACAGCATGAAGACGATCAGCCCGGCGAACATCAGCACCGGCATGAATTCGAGCAAGCTCATTGCACGGGCCTCTCGTAATGCGCCTCAAGCTCGGGGACGCGGATGCCGCGCAGGGCCGCGATGCGTTTGATGAGTTCGGAGAAGCCTTGCAGGGCGAGCAGGAGGAAGCCGAGGGGGATCGCCAGTTTGATCGGCCAGCGCAACAGACCGCCCGCGTTGCTGGATTGCTCGGCGACCCGGTACGATTGCAGGAAGAACGGCCAGCTTAGCCACGACAGCAGCAGGCACATCGGCAGCAGGAACAGCACGGTGCCGATGACATCCACCCAGATCTGGCCGCGCTCGGACAACTGCATGTAGATGATATCGACGCGCACATGCTCGTTACGGCGCAGAGTACAGGCGGCGCCAAACATCACGATGATGGCGAACATGTACCACTGGATTTCCAGCCAGGCGTTGGAGCTGTAATCGTAAGCGTAACGGATCATGGCGTTGCCGCCGCTGACGAGGCATGCCAACAGCACCAGCCAGTCGCACAGCACGCCAATCTTCTGGTTCAGCGCGTCGATCAGCGCGCTGAAGGACAGGAGTGATTTCATTGGTTTTCCCGGTCAGTCTCGGATGACGGGCTCTCCGTCTCCCCTCGCGGGACGGGCTTTAGCAGCCTGTCCGGTGGAAGACTATCGGGGGCTGGGCCCTCGAAGGAGGGAAGCAGGAGCTTCCCTGGCTTCGCGATCCGCTGGCTGGCTTTGTCAAAAATCACGATTAAAGGTCATGAGGAAAGTCAGCGCGTCTTTACCCGTGTCAGCGCCTCGTTCCCGTGGAAGGCATTCCGGGAGAGGTGTTGCCCGCGCCTTCATGAGAGAAACAGCCCAGTTTATAGCACAGGATCGCGGCGGCTCCGGCGCCGATCGCGACCTTGGCGCCCGTGGACATGCCACCCGTGGAAGGCTGGCTCGTGGAAGGCTGGCCCGTGGAAGGCTGGCCCGTCGAGGACTGGCCCGTCGAGGACTGGGCTTGTTCATTGGGTTTGACCATGCCGCCCGCGTTGCCGATCGTCACGGCCACGCGTTGCGCGTTCGCGGGGGCGCCGCCCGCCGGAATGTAATCCACCATGGCCTGCGATCCTGGCGGTCTGGAGGCGATGTATGACCCAAAGGCGCCCACGGTGGGAAATACCCGGCCATCCACGGCGATGATCAGATCGCCCGGTTTAAAGCCCGCGTGCGCGCCCGCTGAGCGCGAACGCACTTTCTTAATGGACATCAGGGAAAAAGTCATTCCGGAATCAGTGATTTTCTGCGCCCGCGCGACATCCATGCCCAGGGCGCCGCTGCCTCTGGGCAGATTGCCTGCTTCCTGGAGGGACAAAACCCGGTAGCCCATGGAGTTTTCCCCGTGCGCGGGCACTCCGGCGCCTTGCATGAAAAACAAGGCGCCCGCGAAAACCATGCTGAAAACGTGCCGCTGCATTTTAAATTCCTGGGTTTTCCGTGGTGGGTTTTTCGTTTCACGCGTGAGCAGGTCAGACGGAAACCGTTCCCTCGTCCGGCAGACGGCCATTGGGGGTCATGCCATCGACGACTTTCGGCAGATGCAGGCTGAGTTGTTCAAGCAGGCTGCCCTGATCCATGCCGGACTGGGTGGCCAGATCCTGAACGCGATCCCGTCCCAGGGCGTCACGCAGTTGCTCAGGAGAAATCGACTGGTTGGAATCCGTGCCGACCCAGGATTGCGCGACATCGCCGTGTCCCGCGTTGCGCAACATGGAGATCAGCCCGCCGAGACCGCCGGCCCCGCCGCCGGTGGTCCCGCCGCCCAGCATGTTCATCAGGACATTCTGGAGCGCGGAGCCACCCATGGAGCTGCCGGAACCGCCCATGGCGGCGCCGCCGGAGCCACCCATCAGTCCACCAAGCACATCACTCAAAAGGCTCATTGTCTGATCCCCATGTCCATGTCCGCCTTTAACGTGTTTGATCTTTGTTCGGTTCCATGCCCGCGTCAAACCCATGCGATGCCAACGGTCCTTATCGCTGACCCATGCCCGATGCCCTACACGAGCGGCGGGAACGGGAGTCTCCCACCCTCCGCCCAGTACCCGCG
>JAYVCG010000069.1:0-3458 GCA_043750075.1 Acetobacteraceae bacterium
GATCATCCTGCGCAGCGACGGCACCCCCACCTACCTCCACGCCGTGGTGGTGGACGACCACGACATGGCCATCACCCACGTCATCCGCGGCGACGATCATCTCACCAACACCTTCCGCCAAATCCAGGTTTTTCAAGCCAACAACTGGGACCTTCCGCGCTTCGCCCACATCCCGCTGATCCACGGCACCGACGGCGCCAAGCTCTCCAAACGGCACGGCGCGGTCTCCGTCCTGGAGTTCCGCGAGCAGGGCTTCCTGCCCGAGGCCGTGTGCAATTACCTCCTCCGCCTCGGCTGGAGCCACGGCGACCTCGAAACCATCGACCGCGACACCGCCATCCGCCTGTTTGACCTAGACGGGGTCAACCGCGGCGCCTCACGCATGGACTATGCCAAACTCACCCACCTGAACGGCGTCTACCTCCGCGCCGCCGACGACGACCGCCTGACCCGCGAGGTGCTGCACATCCTCGCCCACCGTCCCGCCCTCGCCCTCGGAGCCAACGCCGCCCAGCGCATCCGAACGCTGATCCCCGCGCTCAAAGAACGCGCTAAAACGGTCCTGGAGCTGGCTGACTCTGCACAATTCCTGGCCCATCCCCTCCCTTTGCCGATGCAGCCCAAAGCCGCCGCAATGCTGACCCCGGAAGCCCGCATCCTGCTGCGCGACCTCGCCGCCGCGCTGGAGCCCACGGATTTTTCTCCGGCCGCGCTTGACGCGGCTCTGCGCAATTTTGCCGAGACCCACGGTATAAAGCTCGGCCAGATCGCCCAGCCGCTGCGCGCCGCCCTCACCGGCAGCATCACCAGCCCCGGCATCGACCTGACCTTGTCCGCCCTCGGCCGCGACGAGGCCCTCGCCCGCATCCGCGCCGCCATCTGATCAAATCCAATAGGTCCGTCCGGACACATCCCCTACCTCATGACGAAATCGGCAACACATGACCCCAGACAAGACACATCAGCCGCCAGTTCCAAGGTCATCGGCACGAAGCCTTCGCCCCGCCATCCTGGCAACATCGCTGATCGCCCTCGCCGCCTGCGGGGAGCACGCGACGCTCCCCGCTTCCGCCGGCTACGGCGCCTCCCCCCAACTGCCGCCGCCGAACGCAACGCTGTTGCCCACTGTCAACATCGCGCCCGCCAAGGGGTGGCCCGCCGGCGCCACGCCACTCGCCGCCCCGGGCCTGCAAACCGCCGCCATCGCCGAGAACCTCGACCATCCCCGCTGGCTGTACGTGCTGCCCAACGGCGATGTCCTGGTCGCCGAGTCGAGCGCGCCCCCCAAACCCGAGGACAACAAGGGTATCCGCGGCTGGGTCATGGGCCTGGTCATGGACTACGCCGGCGCCCGCGTCCCCAGCGCCAACCGGATCACCCTCCTCCGCGGCACCGACGGTCCGGCGCCCACCCGCACCATCTTCCTCGAAAACCTGAACTCGCCGTTCGGCATGGCGCTCATCGGCAACGACCTCTATGTCGCCAATACCGACGCGCTGGTGCGCTATCCCTACCAGCCCGGCCAAACACAGATCACCGCGCCCGGCGTCAAACTCACCGATCTGCCGGCCGGCCCGATCAACCATCACTGGACCAAGAACGTCATCGCCAGCCCAGACGGCCGGCACCTCTACGTCGCCATCGGCTCCAACAGCAACGCCGCGGAGAACGGGATCGCGCAAGAAGCCGGCCGCGCCGATATCTGGGAAGTCGATCCCCAAACCGGCCAGCACCGCATCTACGCCTCCGGCTTGCGCAACCCCGTCGGCCTCGCCTGGGAACCGGTCACCGGAGCGCTCTGGACCGCCGTCAACGAACGCGACGAAATCGGCAGCGACCTGGTCCCCGATTACATGACCGCGGTCAGACCGGGCGGCTTCTACGGCTGGCCCTACAGCTATTTCGGCCAGCACACAGACGAGCGGGTGCAGCCGCAACGCCCCGATCTCGTGGCCGCCGCCATCTCGCCGGATTACGCCCTGGGCGCCCACACCGCCTCCCTCGGCCTCGCTTTTTCCGAAGGCAGCGGCATCGCGAAACTATTCCCGGCCGGCGCCTTCATCGGCCAGCACGGCTCCTGGAACCGCCGCCCGCATAGCGGCTACAAAGTCGTGTTCATCCCCTTCGCCAATGGCCGCCCGGCCGGTGATCCGGTTGACATACTGACCGGCTTCCTCAGCCCCGATGGCAACGCACTCGGCCGTCCGGTAGGCGTCGCGATCGACCGGGTGGGCGCCCTGCTCGTCGCCGATGACGTCGGCAACAAAATCTGGCGCGTAACGGTGTCCACCCCCGCCGAAAACCCCTCGCGGGCGCCGGCCGCACCACATCGCTGATACATCCGTCCTTTTTGCCGGCCGCTTCACCCACCTGCGCACCGGCAACCCGGCCGCCGACAGACCTGCGCTGCTCGCCTCCATCCTCGCCGACGGCACCAACTTGGGCCTGTCGCGCATGGCCGACGCCTCGCGGGGCTTGACGCACCTTCGAGAACCAGAGCTTTCGGGCATCGGGGCTGAGCGTGCTGACCGCGGCCATCGTCCACTGGAACACGATCTATTTGGACCGCGCCGTCCAGCATCTCCGCGCCCAGGGCGTCCATGTGCCTAACGACCTGCTTGCCCACGTCGCCCCACTCGGCTGGGAGCACATCGCGCTGACCGGCGACTATGTCTGGGCCAACGCCAATCTGGCCGTCAGCTTCCGCCCGCTCCGCGATGTTCGCTCTCCGTTCCAGGCCCGGGCCGCTTAGCGTGCAGTTTCGAACAAATCGTGCAGCGACCTCTTGACTGCGCTGGCCGGGCAATGATAAGATGGAGGCGCAGCGACCAGTCCTGTCGGTGAAGCGGCAAATGCCGACGCTCTCAGTAGTGGGTTCGCTATAGGAGTCTGCTCAAAGGAAGATTCGCTATGCCCGAAGTCTCTGCAAGTGAAATGGAGAGTGTTCTTAAGAACGCCGGACTGGAGAAGGCGGGAGATGGTGTCATTTTCCCCTGGGGATGTAAGATTGTCGAAATTAATGGAAAGAAATTCCTGCAGCCCCTGACGCCGGATGAGTACAAAGAGTTGGTTGAGAGTGAGACGGGCAAAATCCTTACTGATGAGGAAGTCCGAGACCCAAAATGCAGCTATGTTGGCGGTGCATCTTGCATTTCCACGGGCTGTAGCGCAGTCGGCGGTAGATGTGTGATTTTCCGTGGGACGCAAGGATTTAGTTGCGTGTGTAATTACTGAATTCGATTGTAGGACAGGTTAGCACGTCAACTTAAATGCAAGGCCCGTATGACTCTTCTTTCGTTAAGGCACAGATTGTACGGTCGAGACACAAGGTAGGAGAGTGAGGCCGCACCTCGCGGCGCGGCCTCTCCCGGTCAGTATTCCGACGCCAGCATGATCGTCAGCACCCGCACCGTCTGGCCGGGGCGTGAACGCGAAATACGGCATCGACCCCGGGGCGG
>JAYVCG010000070.1:0-4811 GCA_043750075.1 Acetobacteraceae bacterium
CCGCAGCGCCCGGTTGAGCCGGTGCGGCGCCAGGCTGACCACCTGCACCAATCTGCCAAGTTCCCCCGACCGCACCACCCGCAGCGCCGCCTGGATCGCGGGCGAGGCCACGCGGCCCACGCAGATCGACCACAGCCGCCCGGTCTCCCGCGCCGCCGCGCGCACCATCTCCAACTGTTCCAATGTGGTGACGCCGGGCTTGTCGGACATCACGTCCTTGCCGCGCCGCATCGCCGCCACCGTCAGACCAGCGCGGTCGCGCGGCACCGCCGAGAGCACGATGCAATCGATCGAGGGATCGTCGAGCAGCCGCTCCCGCTCCATCGCCGGCACCTGGGGAAAGCGTTTGCGGAACCCGGCCAGCACGCGCGGATCGCTGGTGTCCGCGTCATGCCCCACGCATTCCGCGCCCGCCGCCAGCAGGCCCTCGGTCATGTCGTAGACGTGCCGGTGATCCAGTCCGATCGCCGCGAAACGCGCCATGTTCGTTCTCCTCGCCCAGGCAGGCTCGCACCATCTTTCGCCGCTCGCAACCAAGGTCCACAATGGGGGTTGAACCTGTCGTCAACGGAGGAAACATCATGGTGCATCGGGTCGCGGTCATCACCGGGGCGGGCAGCGGCATTGGCCGCGCCTCGGCACTGGCATTGTGCGAGAACGGCTGGTCCGTGGCGTTGCTGGGACGCCGGGAGGACGCGCTGAAGGAAACCGCCGGCCTCGCCACCGGCGGCGAGACGCTGCCCCTGCCCACGGATGTCGCGGACCCGGATCAGGTGATCGCGGCCTTCGCGGCGGTGAAGGCCAAATTCGGCCGTGTGGACATGCTGTTCAACAACGCGGGCGGCAACGTGGCCTCCACCAATTTCGGCGACATGACGTTCGAGATGTGGCGCCGCGTCGTCGCGGTGAATTTCGACGCGATGTTCATGTGCGCCAATCAGGCGTTCCGCATGATGCGCGATCAGGCGCCGCGCGGCGGGCGCATCATCAACAATGGTTCGATCTCGGCGCATGTGCCGCGTCCTGGCTCGGTGGCCTATACGGCGACGAAACATGGCGTCACGGGTCTCACGAAGTCGATCGCGCTCGATGGGCGGGAATTCGACATTTGCTCCGGCCAGATCGACATCGGCAACGCGGCGACGCCGATGACCGCGCGTTCCACCAACGGCCAGATGCAGCCGTACGGCCAGATCGCGGTGGAGCCCCGCATGGACGTGGATCACGTGGGCCGCCAGGTGGCGTTCATGGCGAATTTGCCGCTGGAATCGAACATCCAGTTCGTCACCATCATGGCGACGAAAATGCCCTTCGTCGGACGCGGTTAGCACCATGACCGGGCGGCGCGCGCTGATCGCGGCGGCGGGAACGGCGCTGGCCCTTCCGGCGCTGACCATCCCGGCGCTCGCCGCCCCTCGCGGCAAGAAGCCGGAATTTCAGGGCGTGGTCGCGGAAACGTCGCGCGGCCGCGTCCGCGGCGTCAACAACGAGGGCATCCGCACCTTCAAGGGCATTCCCTACGGCGCGTCCACGGAAGGCGTGAACCGCTTCCGTTCCCCGAAACCGGCCCTTCCCTGGAAGGGCATCCGCGACACCCTCGCTTACGGCCCCATCTGCCCGCAGGACATCCGCCCCCGCCCTTCCTACGCCGCCTCCTGGGCCATCGAGCAGACCATGAGCGAGGATTGCCTCGTTCTGAACATCTGGACGCCCGCGCTGCGCGACCACCACAAGCGTCCGGTCATGGTGTGGATCCATGGCGGCGGCTTTTCCACCGGATCGGGCGCCAGTCCGGTCTACGACGGCACCAGCCTGGCGCGGAAGGGCGATGTCGTCGTCGTCACCCTGAACCACCGCCTGAACGTCTTTGGCCATTTGTACCTGGCGCGGGCGGGCGGCACCGAATACGCCGAGTCCGGCAATCTCGGCATTCTCGACCTGGTCGCGGCGCTGCGCTGGATACACACCCACATCGCGGAGTTCGGCGGCGATCCGGCGAATGTCACGATTTTCGGCCAGTCCGGCGGCGGCGCCAAGGTCAGCACGCTGATGGCCCTGCCGCAAACCCGCGGATTGTTTCATCGCGCCATCGTGCAAAGCGGTTCCCATCTGGACGGTCTGAGCATGGAGGAAGCCCATGCCAACGCGCTGGCTTTCCTGAAAGCCGCCGAGGTGCCGGTCAACGATCTGTCCCGCTTGCAGAAACTCCCGTTCGAGCAATTGCTGGCGGTCACGCGCAAGCTCATGAACACGCCCGGCGCGCGGCTGAATTTCAGTCCGGTGGTGGATGGCCGTTCCTTGCCAAGGGCGCCCTGGACCCCCGATGGTCCGGCGGCGTCCGCCAGCGTGCCGATGATGATCGGCTCCACGAAAACCGAGACGACGGCGCTGATCGGCGCCAATGATCCCTCGGCGTTCACACTGGATGAGGCCGGATTGCACAAGAAACTCGCGGGGTGGCTGCCGGCGCAGGACGTGGACCGGGTCGTCGCCGCGTACCGCAAGGCCACACCCGCCGCGACGCCCGCCGATCTGTTCTTCGCCATCACCAGCACGCGCCGGGTGCGTCAACAGGCGTGGCTTCAGGCGGAACGCAAGGCGGCGCAAAACGCGGCGCCGGTCTGGCTGTACGAACTGGACTGGCAAACCCCGGTCGAGGGCGGCAAATGGAAATCGCCGCATTCCCTCGATCTGGCCTTCGTGTTCGACAATGTCGCCAAATCGGAGTCGATGACCGGCAAGGGCGAGGAGCAACGCGTGCTGGCCGGGCAAATGAGCACCGCCTGGCTCGCCTTCGCGCGCACCGGCAATCCGAATCACAAGGGCCTGCCGCAATGGTCCGCCTTCCGCGCGTCCGAGCGCGCCACGATGGTGTTCGACGCGCACTCCCGGCCAGTGAACGATTTCCGCGGGGATGAGCGGCAGGTGCTGGCCTCGCTGCCGGTTTACCGGGTTTCGCGGTGACGGAAACGGGCATCGTTTGAAGACGGGAGTTGGGGACGCTGGTTACCGGAAAAGAAACGAAACAGGCGCTTTCCCTGTTCCAGGGTGATGAGAGGTCCGGGCGGAGCATCTTTCTCACCGTGCCGTCTCTCCCCATGGCCTGGGGGGCTTTGGTGTCTCACCACCGCGGTTCGTGTCCTCGACCGGCACCGCCAGCGTCTTCCCGCGCTGAAAGGCTCCGTCAGCCCTCCCCTTGCGCCCGCCCCCCGCCACGCGGCAGAATGCCGGGGTGGAGTAACCAAGGCCCCTCCGGCGGCGACGCCAGACACGGACGGTCCAGGCGTCAGCGTGCCCGTCCAGGATGCCCCCTCTTGTGAACGGCTGTTCCGGGGGCTAAGCCCCGCGCTTCACGGCCCTCCACGTCAGCGCGCCCGTCCAGGATACCCCCTCTTGTGAACGGCTGTTCCGGGGGCTAAGCCCCGCGCTTCACCGCCCTCCACGCCAGTCACCGTCGAAGGTTTCACGTATGTTTTCCCTGTTTGGCTTCATGTCCGCCGACATGGCCATCGACCTCGGCACCGCCAACACGCTCGTCTACGTCAAGGGCCGCGGCATCGTGCTCGCCGAACCCAGCGTGGTGGCGATCGCGGAATCGCGCGGCAAGAAGCACGTCGTCGCCGTCGGCGAGGAAGCCAAGCTCATGCTGGGCCGCACTCCCGGCTTCATCACCGCCAGCCGCCCCTTGCGCGACGGCGTGATCGCGGATTTCGAGGTGGCGGAGGAAATGATCAAGCATTTCATCCGCAAAGTACAGAACCGGCGCAGCTTCGCCTCCCCCCTGATCATCGTCTGCGTGCCCTCCGGCTCCACCGCCGTCGAGCGCCGCGCGATCCAGGAAAGCGCCGAGAGCGCGGGCGCCCGCAAGGTGCAACTGATCGAGGAACCCATGGCCGCCGCCATTGGCGCCGGCCTGCCGGTCACCGAACCCTCCGGCTCCATGGTCGTCGATATCGGCGGCGGCACCACCGAGGTCGCGGTGCTGTCGCTGCGCGGCCTCGCCTACACCACCTCGGTCCGGGTTGGCGGCGACAAGATGGACGAAGCGATTTCGTCCTATGTCCGCCGCAACCACAATCTCCTCATCGGTGAAGCCACCGCCGAGCGGATCAAGAAGGAAGTCGGGATCGCCAAGCCGCCGACCGATGGCGTCGGCAAGACCGTCCACATCAAGGGCCGCGACCTCGTCAATGGCGTGCCCAAGGAAATTTCGATCAACCAGGGCCAGATCGCCGAAGCCCTGTCGGAACCGGTCGGGACGATCGTCGAGGGCGTCCGCATCGCGCTCGAGAATACCGCGCCCGAGCTCGCCGCCGACATTTGCGACCAGGGCATCGTCCTCACCGGCGGCGGCGCATTGCTGCAGGCGCTCGACGAAGTGCTGCGCGATGAAACCGGCCTTCCAGTCACCGTCGCCGACGATCCGCTGACCTGCGTCGCGCTGGGCACCGGCCGAGCGCTCGAGGAAGAGCAGTTCCGCGGCGTGCTGCAGACGGCCTAAGGGGGCGATTAGGCGTGGCGACCGCACGCCCAGGCTCGTCGCGCAAGGCTCAATACGGACTGTTTTTCGGCCTCATCGCGGTCATTGCCGGGATCATCGTCGGTCTCGTCCTGCTCGCGGTGTCGCTGGTTTCGCCGACCAGCTTCGAGAGGCTTCGCGGCGGAGCGCTCGACATCACCGGCGAGATCGCCGGATCGCTCCATGCAGTTACCGCCACCGCGAGCGGGCTGGCCAGCGGCGCAACCGATTATTGGGATGCGGCGCGCCAGAACGGGGCGCTCAAGCGCGAGCGTCATCGGATGCTCGAGCG
>JAYVCG010000071.1:0-7138 GCA_043750075.1 Acetobacteraceae bacterium
TGACATTGGCTGGCCGGAAAGCGCAGGCTCCACTTCGTCAACCACAGCAGGAGGGTGCATAAACAACATGATCCCACCAGGTATAATGCTGGTTGCCGATCACCGTGGCATCGGCAACGACTTGACAAGTCCACGTCTCAATCGGGACTTTTGCCCCGATCGCGAAGCACGGCTTCGCGCAAAGACCCCCGTTTAAAGCCAAGTGCTTGCGGGGGTCAACGCGCGCGGGGGTGCTCAGATTCGTTGCTTACCCGACTCAGCAGATTCAATCGTGATATTAAACGGTTTCCTTAACGCGATGGCGTTGAATGACGCATGTGCCCATTACTGAAGCACACAAAGGAAACAACATCCACGAATTCTGTCCGGTTCCTCGATCCGCATCACCCGGCCACGCATTTTCATCTCCCATGCATGACCGGAGCGCGCGCCGGACGATCACTGGCCGTGTTCGGCATGAAAAGCCGGAAAAGCGCCAAACGGCGTGACGCGAACGCTTTTGCTCAGGCGCTCGCGTCAGTAATACCAGCCCGCGTTGACGTTGACACATCACGTCATCCCCCGGCTCGACCGGGGGATCCCTCGCGGCACCGTGCGGGAACAGATCCCCCGGTCAAGCCGGGGGATGACGGGGAGTTGAGCGTACGTCAGCCTTTACGCGGATTGGTATAAGTCCAGGAATATTCAGGCGCGGCCATGGTTCAGTGCGACATCAGCACGGGCAAGGTCATGTGATGCAACAACTCACGGGTCACGCCGCCGAGAATGAGTTCCCGCAGACGCGAATGACCGTAGCCACCAATGACCAGCAAATCGGCGCTGATGTCGGCGGCGTACCCCAGCAGGGCATCGGAAACCGAAATGCTGCCCATCACCGTTCGCGCCGTCTCAGCTTTAATGCCGTGATGGGCGAGATGGCGGATGATATCCGCGCCGGTCCCCTCATGGGTCGCGGGCATGCGTCCACTTGAGAACACCTCCAGAACGGTCACCGACCCGGCCTGGGTGAGGAGGGGCAGAGCGTCGTTCACGGCGCGCGCCGCCTCACGGCTGTTGTTCCAGCCAATGAGAACCCGGCTTCCCATCGTCTCGAACTGACCGGCATAGGGGATGACCAGGACCGGGCGGCCAGCGGTCATCAATATGTCTTCCGCGAGCTGGCGTCCCGCCGGCGGAGGCGGGTGGTCCGGATCCACCTGGCCCAGAATGACCAGATCGGCATGCCGCGCCTGATACGCGAAGGCCTCGCTCGACCGGCCATCCGTCACCCGCCAGTCACCCCGCAGGCCATTGGTACGCAGATACATCCGGAAGCTGGCCTGGATTTCCTCGGTGATCTCGCCAGCGCCTCTTTCCAGGGAGAACTGCTCATGGACGCGCGCGTCATTGCCGGTCATCGGATGGGACGGACCCCATGTATCAATGGCCTGATACCCATGGAAGCGCGGCGTGGCCCGCGCCGGTGTCACCAGATCCAACGCTGAAATCCCGGTGAGATGGGCATTGTGCTTCTGGGCCAGGCGGCCGGCGATGGCCAGCCTGATGTCGCTTCGCCCGGTATCATCCAGGACAACCAGAATATCCTGTAACGCCGTCATCGTATGGCACTCCTTAGCTGTGAGCGGCGACAAGGTCGGTTCATTGCAGGTGGCGCGGCCTTTGGATTTGTCAAGCCATTGGCGGAGCGTGTCTTGTTTCGAGGACACGTGTGGTTCTGGCGCCCCGGCCCCCGGAAGCCATGCCCCGCGCCATCCTTCCCGGCATGCGCCATGGATGCCCCGCGTCATCCGCGGCTTCATCGTGTCTCCCAAAGAACCACCGCGATCATTCACCCCCGCCGCGCCAAACCTGGGTCCAGCAGCGCCGTGTCCTGCCCGAGCACCGGATCGGCGATGGCGGCTTCCAGGCTGCTGGCGCCTTTCCACTGTTCGGCCGGACGCGCGCGGCCTTCCGAGCCGATCTGATCGATCCCCCAGTAGATTTCCAGGTTGTGCCCATCGGGATCGCGGAATTCGACGGCGATCTGCACACCGGCGCGGCGGCGGCCCTCGAAATGAACCGCCACCTTGTGCTGGCGCAGATGGTCGCGGGCGCGGAACACCTCATCCAGCGAGCCGACCTCGAACGCCATGTGGTGCTGACCGGCGCCGGGCTGCTGGTCTTGCGTCGCGCGGAACAGCGCGATCCCGTGATGATCGGTGTTGAGGCGCAGGAAGGCGGCGCCGCCGGGCATCATGCCTTCCTCGTACAGATCGGAAATCTGAAAGCCAAGCACATCGACATAAAAGCGCGTGGAACGCTCGATGTCGGCCACGAACAGCGCGACGTGGCCGATCTTGCGCACCTGAAACGGCGTCCCATGGGGGCGTTTCAGGTCCGTCAGAGGCACGCTCATGGCTGGCTCAGCAGGGCGGCGGCGGCGTGGACCGTGGTGTCCTGACCCGCCACCGGGCTGGCGACGGCGGCTTCCAGGGAACGGACGGGTTTCCATTCCGTCTCTGGCCGCACGATCCCCTCCGAGCCGATCTGGTCGATGCCCCAGTAAATTTCCAGCAAATGCCCGTCGGGATCGCGGAACTCGACGACCAGTTGCACGCCCGCGCCACGGCGGCCGTCGAGGTTGATCGGGATCTGGTGCTCGCGCAGATGTTCGCGGATGCGGACGATTTCGTCCAGCGTCGGCACTTCCATGGCGATGTGGTGCAGGCCGGTGCCCGCCGGATGGTCTTCGGTGGCGCCGAACAGGGCGAGGGCGTGATGATCGGTGGCGCAGCGCAGGAACACGGCGCCGCCCGCCAGTTCACCGGGCGCGATGGCGTCGCTGACCTGAAAGCCGAGGATTTCGGTGTAGAACCGTGCCGACCGTTCCAGGTCTTGCACGTACATCCCGACATGGCCAATCTTACCGATGCGGAAGGGCAGACCCCTGGGACGGCCCATGGCCTTGATGGTCTCGACGTTCATCGCTGTCCTCTCTCCAGAGGCGAGGCGCCGGACCTGGCAGCGTGGACATCTCCAAACGGAGCCTTCGGGAGGGTCAGCGCGGCAGGCGGTACTCTCGCGGCATGGGCGGTTGGGGGACGATGCCGCCGCGCTGCCCATTTGGCAAGCCATTCACCTGCCGCGTCTCCTCTCCGCCGGGTTTTCCGGCATGAGGTTTTGTGGCGGAAGGATTCTCAGCGCGGGGAAAGGCATGGGGCGCCGTGCCGCCCGGAAAGGCATGGCGCCGTTCTTCCAGTTCACGCGCGATGGCGGCGGGCGCCGCATGGAAACGCCGGTCGTGGTCCCAATGCCCCCAGGCACCGCCCATGTAACGATACTCAATGACGGAATCGCTCCGCATCGCCGCGGGTGCCGGTTCCTCCCTGGTTTGTTCTTCCCTGGGCTGGCGTTCAGCGATGACGGGCACCCGGTCCGGGAGCCGCGTGTCAGGATCGCGGGAGGGGTAATTGACGGACGGCACCGGCGAAGCCACGGGATCGGCGGCGGCGGGCGTGAAAACCGCCCCCGCGCACATCGTCCCCATGAACGCCGCCCCTGCGAACGCCGCCACTGCGAACGCCGCCCCTGCGCACAGCGCCGCCTGGGGCAGAGTGGGCACGATCATCTCCGCCAGCACATGCCGCGCGCCCTTACCGGCGGACCCGCGGCGCGGACGGTTCAGCACCGTGCCTGACCCGGCGGGCAATGCCGGTCCCCGCCCCGATGATGGTCCTGCTGTTGCGCCTGCGCAGAGACCGGCGCCGGTCTCTGCGCAGGCGCGGCCTGGGGTGGCGGCATCGGTCTGGGCGGCGGCGCGGACACGGTCTGCCCAGGGATGGGGCCAGGCTGGCCAAATCCGCCGTAGCGGGGGCCGCGCGGGGGTTGTTGTGTCTCAAACCGTTGTCCCTCGAACCGGGGGGGAGGGGCATACCCCGGCACCGGACCGCCGAACCGTCCGGCGCCCGTTGGCTGATACCCGCCGCCATAACGGGGCCCCTCATGGCGGGGCGCGCCGAATCTGGGGCCTTCGTACCGGGGGTTCTCGTACCGGGGCGCCTCATACCGGGGCGCGCCGAATCTGGGGCCTTCGTACCGGGGCGCCTCATACCGGGGCGCCTCATATCTGGGTGCTTCGTAGCGCGGCGCGGCGGTCCCGCCGAACACTGGCCCTCTGTAGGAGCGGACGCCATAGCCGTTGGGGTGACGTCCCTCCAGATGACGCCACACCCGGTCGGGCGCGCGATGGAAGCGGCGGGAGTTGTCATGATACCCCCACGCGCCGCCGAAGAACACGAGCGGCAGGGCCGCGCCCTCCACCACGATCGTCGGCGAGCCGCTGTTGTAGCTGTAGCCTGGGTAAATATCGCCACTCCCGGCGTACTCCGTCCCCGGATAACCGGCCTGAGGATAACCGCCACCCGGATAACCGCCACCCGGATACCCCCCGCCCGGATAGCCGCCCTGGGCATAGCCGGGGTAGCCATAACCCGCTTCTTCAGGAGGCACGACGCAGCCGCTCAGGGTGAGAAGCAAGGCCACCAGCGTGAGATCGCGACGCATCCTCATGACTCCTTCAAAATCGCGCGGTTTTTTATCGTACCCTCATGGATAAGGATTCATTCTGGCGGTATCAAGGCGGGTTTTGCCGTCTTTGTCCCGCGCCGCCCCACCAGCCAGCATCCGGCGGAGGCGGTGACGAGGCCGAGTATCGTCAGCGGCGTCAGGATTTCACCCAGCAAAACCCAGGTCATGAGGGAAGTGACGCCGGGGACCAGATAGAAATTCGCCGTCGCGCGGGCCGCCGTGCCGTGGCTCAGCATCAGGTAATAGAGCGCCATGCCGCCGATGGAGATGCCAACGGCGTTCCATGCGATGGACGCGAACACCGCCGGTTCCCAATCGGTCCAGGCGGATTCCAGCAGCAGCGCCGTGCCCAGACAGACCATGGCGCAGGTAAGCATCTGTATGACCGCGCCCAGAATCGACGGCACGCCGCGGCAGAAGCGGCCATAGTACAGCGTGCCGCCGCACAGGGCGCAGACCCCGGCGGCGGTGGCCAGCAATCCCGGCAGTTCGGCCCGGCTGTGCATCGCCTTCAGCCCCACGATCAGCAGCACGCCGGCGAAACCGAGTGCCAGGCCCAGGATTTGCGGCGGGCGGAGTTTCTCACCCAGGAGGGGCCAGGCGAGGAGGGCGGTCAGCAGCGGGTTGAGGGTCTGGATGAGGGCGATCGGCGCGGCCTCGGTGTGGACCATCGCCGATTGCGCGGTCATCAGCAGGATCGCGTGCAGCAGCACTCCGGCGACCGCGCAGTGCAGCCAGGTCAGCCACGGCAAGGACCACGAACGGCGCAGCGCGAGCATCACCGCCGAGAGGATGAGCGCCGCGAGCACCATGCGCAGCGCCACGAACATCAAAGGCGACATGTGGCGCAGGCCGACGCGCACGGCGAGGAAAGAACTGCTCCACAGCAGCACGAACAGCAACGGCGCGGCGGTGTTCAGCCGGTCGATGGCGCGGGGAGGAAGGGAGGGCATGGTGGGTGTGGCGCTCTCGCGGGGATGGGGCCTTGATGGAACGGCACGGCGCGCGGCCTCGCGCCGCGTCAGGAGGACGCCACCTCGTGGACCAGACGCCAAAGGCGGCCGCGGAAGCACGACAGGCGTGAGCGAGGGAACTCAGACCGCTCATCTGTCACAGGGGATGATTTTGGTTCGTTGGCCGCCGGAACGTTTCACGTTGGGACGCGGCGGCAGGTCAGGCTTTCCCGCCGGGCGCCCCGGCGCTGAACACATGTTCGGGACCGGGGAAGCGGCGGGCGCGCACGTCCGCCGCATAGTCCTGGATCGCGGTCTCGATCGTCCGCGCGGTCTCGGCGTAGCGTTTGACGAATTTGGGCCGGAACGCGGTGAACAATCCCACCACGTCGTCGATCACCAGGATTTGTCCGTCACAGGCGCCCGAGGCTCCGATGCCAATGGCGGGAATGGCGATGGCCGCGCTGATCGCCCGCGACAAGCTCTCCGCCGTCTTCTCGATCACCACGCTGAACGCCCCCGCCTCCGTCACCGCCCGCGCGTCGGCCAGCAGCGCGGCGGCCTCGGCCTCGCCCCGCCCGCGCACGGGATACCCGCCAAGCGCGTTCACGGACTGGGGGGTGAGGCCGACATGCGCCATCACCGGCACGCCCCGGCGGGTCAGGAAACGGATCGTTTCCGCCATCTCCACCCCGCCCTCCAGCTTCACCGCCGCGCACCCCGTCTCCGCCATCACCCGCGCCGCCGTCGCGAACGCCTGGGCCGGCGATTCCTCGTACGAGCCGAATGGCAGATCGACCACCACGCAGGCATGACGGGCGGTTTTCGCGACGGCGCGGCCATGCGCGATCATCATCTCCACGGTGACGCCGATCGTGCTGGCCATGCCGTAGATGGTCATCGCCAGGGAGTCGCCAACGAGGATCAGATCGACATGCGGGTCCACCAGCGCCGTCATCGACGCGGTGTAACTGGTGAGGCAAACGATCGGCTCCCCGCCCTTGCGCGCCTTGATGGCGGGCGGGGTCAGGGGTTTCGGCGGCGGCGGTCTGGTCATGCGTTCATTCCTCGGTCCGGGCCTTCACCATGCGGAGCGGATTATAGGTCAACACCAGCGTGCCGTCCTGTTTGACGGCCCGGTTCATGGTTCGCGCCAGGCCGCGGCCGGGACGGCTCTTGCCGCGGCGGCTTTCGACGACTTCGCATGCGACATGGATCGTGTCACCCGCGAAAGCCGGCGCGTGGACGTTCAGTTCCATGTTGAGGAACGCGAACCCGGTGTGCTGCATGGTGGCGTGGGTCAGCAGCCCCTCGGAGAACGCGTAGACCGCGCCGCCCTCTGTTCCACGCCTCATGGGCCGGCCCCGCCGCGTTCCGTTACGTAATACCACGCGGACCCATGCACGATGACGGGCCGGTCCTCGAACGGCCGGGACCAGCACGAAGCGCCGGTCCTCTCGCCCACCAAAACACCGCTGAAACGATGCCACACAACCAGGCTTAAATTCCAAACCCGGATGTATCAAAGTCGGGCTCTTGGCCACTTTCGGTGATGATGCCGGCGGCATCCCGCATGGGATGAGCGAGCTAACTTCGTGAGGACGGCCCTGACAATGTAT
>JAYVCG010000072.1:0-3280 GCA_043750075.1 Acetobacteraceae bacterium
TGGTGGGCGCGGCGATCATTCAACCGCTCGACCATTACGTCAGGGCGCGTATGCGGCCTGCCTGATCGGCACCGCTACCCACAGTTTTGCCCCTCTTACATGATGTTTCCTTGGGCTCGTGCCAATGACCCGTGATTTTCGCGTGAGAGACTCATCCAGGGCCAGGCATCCCGTGCTTGAAATTGGTGCCCAATGGTATAATATGAGAAACCCGTCTGAAAAACGGACTATGGATCACGATCAAACGCGCGTGGCTGGCAAACGCGCGCGGCCGGTTAGCTGCCACGCCTCCAATGGTACCTTCTTTCTGGAGTCTTCTCATGAGCGTCATTCAGATCACCGGCCTGCCCTCCGTTCAGAAAATCGGTCAGAATGATACCATTCATCCCTTCTCCCTCGTCACCATCACCGATCCCACCCCTGGGCTGGTGGAAACCGTCATCGTCACACTGGACGATTCAGTCAATAACGTGACTTACAAGATTGATGGTTTTGAGAACAACGTTATCTTGGCCTTGCACAACCTGACCTTCAAACCCACCCAGCCGGGTGGCGGCGTGCGCACCGATCTGAGTCCGAACGCCAATTATTCAGCCATTTCCGTCTATGAAGATGTCCATCCTGGCGGCGGCGTCTCGACCATCAACGTGCAGGCGGCCGGCATCGTGGTGACGGGGGATTCCGGCGAGAACTACATCATCGACAACGGCGTCGCCGGACACCAGGAGGTGACAACCACCAAAATCACGGTGAAGGATCCCGTGGGCAACAGCGGCTCGGTGACGGGCTCGATCGTGTCCACCATCAGCACCGGCACCACGATCGTGCTTGGCACCGGCAAGACCACCGTGAACGTCACCGGCGGCGATCCGATCGTCTATGGCAGTTCAATCTCTGGCGCGCTGTTCTTCAGCGGCGGCGCCGGGGCCGCCACGGTCTACGCGGGCGCGGGGGCCACGTCGATCTTCTCCAATGCCGGGGGGGGCGTGTTCTATGGCGGCCAGGCCGCCTCCATGCTGTTCGTTGGCGGCGCGGGATCGAGCACCGCCGTCGGGGGCGCGGGCAGAAACCTGATATTCGGCGGCAAAAGCGGCAACGATCTGCTGGTCGCGGGCACCGGACCGTCCACAGTCGTCGGCTCCGGTGACGGCAACGTGATCGTGGGGCTTGGCAAGGCGGGGGATGTGCTCGTCGCCGGGGCCGGGGCGGAAACCCTGGTTGGGTCGGCGGATGGAGGCAACGACATCCTGTTCGGCGGCGCTGGTTTCAACGCCATGTTCGCGGGCACCGGCCAGAACACCCTGGTCGCCGCGCCCGCCGGCGCGGCGATGTTTTCCAGCACGGTCGCCGGTTCCGGCGCGGACGAGTTCATCTTCTCCAATGGCGCGGCGGGGGGAGCTTATACCCTGTGGAATTTCAGGCAGAGCTTCGATCATGTGGCCATGTTCGGCTATGGTCCCAATGCCGTGGCGAACGCGCTGGCCACCGCCGCGGTGGGGTTTGGCTCCACGACCATCACGTTGTCGGACAATTCGCGGATTACTTTCGCCAACATCACGAAGTTGACGGCGGGTGATTTTTTCTGAGAGGCAGCGCGGAGCGTTGCCCCGGACCCCACCAGGAGGCGCCGCCTCCTGCACCTCCGCCAAGGGCGTTGGCCCTTGGAACTCATCCATTGGTGCCTCCCCGAGATGGAGTCCAGGGGGCAGGTCCGTCATGCGAAGCGTGCAAGGGCAGGGCGCGGAGCCCCGGCCTCCTGACCATTGTTGGGAATCTGTCCCTCCCACGATATAACCTCACCTGACACGTCCGTTTCAGGTGACAACCCAACATGGCAACAGTCAGCCGCGCCAGACCCTCCTCCCGCCGCGCCGCGCCCGCCACGGGCCGCGCCTTCCTTGGCGGGCATGCGGCCGAGATCACCGGACTGCTCCTCGCCCTCGCCGGTCTCGCGCTGCTGATCGCGCTGGCCACCTACGATTCGCACGATCCCTCCCTCAACACCGCCTCCTCCCGCGAAACCCGCAATCTCGTCGGGCGGCCTGGGGCGCTGCTGTCCGACCTGCTGCTGCAAAGCTTCGGGTTCGCCGCCATCCTCCCCGGACTGACCTTGCTCGTGTGGGCTTGGCGGCTGGTCTCGCGCCGGGGCATGGGGTCAGTGGCGATCCGGCTCGCGGCACTGCTCGCCGCGATCCCGGCCGCCGCCGCCGCCCTGGCCTCGTTCTCCACTCAGGGCACGGTGCCGTGGCCAACCCTGGCGGGACCGGGGGGCGCATCGGGACGGCTGCTGGCGGACATGACCCTGCATCTGGGCCATCGGCTCGCCGGTCCCCTGGGAGAAATTCTGATCTGGGCCGGAGGCGTGGGGCTGGCGCTGCTGCTGGTGGTGGTGGCGCCTGGCCTGACCGTGGCCGAGTGGCGCTCCGCCGGTAAAATGGCGAAAACCGCGGCCCATGCCACGGCGCGCGGCAGCCGCTCCGGCTGGCGCTGGATGCGGTTCGCCCAACCGTTCTCCACGGGGGTCGCCGTGCCCGCGCCCGTGCCTGGCTCGTTCCGGATGCCGGGATTTTCCTGGATGGCGCGTCTGTTCCGCACGCCCCGCTTTTTCCGGACACCCGCGTTCCGGCCGATGCTGTTCCGGGACCGCCCGCTCGCGCCGGTGGAACGGAGCCTGGACATCCCGCCGCCGCCCAACACGGGATGGGATCAGGGGACGGAAATCCGCCAGGAATACCAGCCGCTGGCCCAGGAAGAGGTGATGGAGCCGCGGGCGCCGCTTCAGTACACGCCGCCTCCGCCGCGTCCTCCGGTGCAACAGCCATCGCGTCCGAAGCTTGTGCCGGTGAACGCGGCGAAACCGGTCAGGCCCGAGTCCGAGGCAGTGGGATGGCGGTTTCCCCCGAT
Organism: Acetobacteraceae bacterium; assembly: GCA_043750075.1. Classification (GTDB taxonomy): domain Bacteria; phylum Pseudomonadota; class Alphaproteobacteria; order Acetobacterales; family Acetobacteraceae; genus Rhodopila. The sequence continues at coordinate 2,905 of JAYVCG010000072.1, forward strand.
CACCCTGCTGCATCCGCCACCGCCCCAGGCCACCATGGGCCCCAGTCAGGAATCGCTGGAAGGCAACGCGCGGCTGCTGATCAAGGTGCTTGGCGATTACGGCGTGAAGGGCATCATCGTCGATATCAAGCCCGGCCCGGTGGTGACGATGTACGAACTGGAGCCCGAGCCGGGCATCCGCAGCGCCCGCGTCATCGGCCTCGCCGACGATGTGGCGCGCAGCCTGTCCGTCACCGCCGTCCGCATCGCCACCGTGCCGGGCCGCAACGTGATCGGTATCGAGGTGCCGAACGCCAAACGCGATACCGTCTATCTCAGCGAAATCCTGTCCAGCGATGAGGTGCGCAAACACTCCGGGCGTCTGCCCCTCGCTCTG
>JAYVCG010000073.1:0-2543 GCA_043750075.1 Acetobacteraceae bacterium
TGGTCACGGTCACGTCGATCGCGTCGCTGTCGAACTTAAGCGCTGAAATGCTCATTCCATGCCTTCCCGAACGTCGCGCGATGCTCGATCACCAGGGCGCGGACGCGATTCAGTTCATGGGCCCGAAACCCGCGCGATCCGGCGAGCTGGACCGGGTCGCGCCAAAATTTCGCGGTGCCCTGGCCATGTTCAACAGGGATGTGCGGCGGCTCCATCCCTTCCAGACTGTAGAAGAAAAAGCGGAACCCGGAAACAGTCGGCACGGCCGGCATGAGGCTCGCCCTTTCCGCCAGCCCCCTCCTACAGTGTGATCTTCCGCCAGTTGGCGATCTCGCCGATCACGCCGCGGCGGAACGCCAGCACGCACACCATGAAGATCACGCCCTGGATCACCGTCACCCACGCCCCCGCCTGGGCCAGGTAGTTCTCCATGGTGGTGATGATCACCGCGCCCATCGCGGGTCCGAACACCGTGCCCAGACCGCCAAGCAGCGTGGTCAGCACGATCTCGCCCGAGGTCGCGTAATGCACGTCGGTCAGGGTCGCGATGCCGAACACCAGGGATTTGGTGCCGCCCGCGACGCCGGTGATGGCGCAGGACAGCACGAAGGCGATCAGCTTGTAGTCGTCGGTGCGGTAGCCAAGCGAGGTGGCGCGCGGCTCGTTCTCGCGGATGCCTTTCAGCACCTGGCCGAAGGGGGAGTGGATGATGCGGTGGACCATCAGGAAGCCCGCCAGGAAGATGGCGGCGACGACCCAGTACATGGTCATGTCGCTGGACAGGTCGATGAAGCCGAACAGGAAGCCGCGCGGCACTTGCTGGATACCGTCCTCGCCGCCGGTGAAGGGGGCTTCGAGGCAGAAGAAGTAGACCATCTGCGCCAGGGCCAGGGTGATCATGGCGAAATAGATGCCGGAGCGGCGGATCGCCAGATAGCCAAGCACGAGACCAAACACCGCGCCGGTCACGCCGCCCAGGGCGATGGCGAGGAAGGCGTCGAGATGCCAGTGCTTCATGGTCCAGGCGGTGACGTAGGCGCCCATGCCGAAATAGGCGGCGTGGCCGAAGGACAGCAGCCCGACATAGCCGATCATCAGATTGAAGGCGCAGGCGAACAGCGCCATGCACAGCACCCGCATCAGGAACACGGGGTAGAGCACGAACGGACAGACCACGATCAGCGCCAGCATGATCAGGAAGGCGCAACCTTGTGCGCGCGAAAAACCAAGGAACCAAGGTTTTCGCCAAGCTTCGACAGATGCGTCTGACGGTTTATCATAATCGGCACTCGCCAAGCCCAATCCACTGCCAATAATCATTAGCACTATAGACGGTAAAGTCAGAAAATTTAATCCTACTACACCCAACAGAACAGCGGCGCTAAATGCAAGAAGCACTCCGCCCCATAGTGGCTGTGCAAGCATAATTCCGCCACCAATAATTCCAAGAGCGGGCACCAAGATGCTCAAGGCTTGTAGCGAGACGCCACTATTGGAGCCACCTAAAGTAATTACGCTGCCAATAAGGTATCCGTAAATACCCAATCCTAACGCGCTAATGCCACCGAGTATGCCTATGACCATAGCACCGACTTTCATCGGACCTCTGCTTTGGTTGTTTTGCAAGGAAGTCGACATCTCAGGCGGCCTTTCCGAACAGGCCGCGCGGCCTGGTCAACAGGATGATGACCATGACCACGAAGACCACCGTGGCGGAGGCCTGAGGGTAGAACACCTTGGTCAGCCCCTCGATCACGCCGAGGCCGAAGCCGGTGAGGATGGAGCCGAGGATGGAGCCCATGCCGCCGATGACGACCACCGCGAACACGGTGTTGATGAAGTTGGTGCCCATGTTGGGGTTGACCGAATAGATCGGCGCCGCGAGCACTCCGGCGAAGGCGGCGAGGGCGACGCCCGCGCCATAGGTCAGGGTGATCAGGCGGGGGACGTTGACGCCGAACGCCTGCACGAGGGGCGCGTTCTCGGTGGCGGCGCGCAACGTCGCCCCCAAAGAAGTCTTTTCAATCAAAGCCCAGGTGGTGAAGCATACGATGGCGGCGAGGAGGACGACCCAGCCGCGGTAGTTGGGCATGTACATGAAGCCGAGATCGGTGGCGCCCTGCAACACGTTGGGAATGCGGTACGGCATGCCGGAGCTGCCATAGGCGTTGCGGAACAGGCCCTCGATCACCAGGGCCATGCCGAAGGTCAGCAGCAGGCCGTACAGATGGTCGAGTTTGTACAACCGGCTGATGATGGTTTTTTCCAGGATCACGCCGAAGGTGCCGACGATCAGCGGCGCCAGGAACAGGGCGGGGAAATAACCGATGTCCAGGTAGTTCAGCAGCATCCACGACACGAAGGCGCCCATCATGAACAGCGCGCCGTGCGCGAAGTTGATGATGTTCAACATGCCGAAGATGATCGCGAGACCCAGGGAGAGCATCGCGTAGAAGGCGCCGTTGATAAGGCCAAGCAGCAACTGGCCGAACAGCAGCGGGGCCGGGATGCCAAAAATCATCATCATGGTTGTGTGTCCCGGC
>JAYVCG010000074.1:0-2694 GCA_043750075.1 Acetobacteraceae bacterium
CGGGAGTCTACGAACTACTCGCCCGCGCCGGAATCTCCCTCGCCGGAATCCCAGGCCGCGTCACCTCACGCGATTCGGTAGTCTTTGGGCGTCGCCTTAGGAGCGAGCATGGCGAGGACCCACGATTTGCCACGGCCGGGCGCGGCCGCCACCCTGGACCCAGGTCGTGATGGCGGCGCGATCAGTCACGGCCATAGCCAAGTGGGGGCCGCACCGCCGCGATGCTGTCCAGGTCGAGATCGACGATCTCCTGAAGCGCCTCCGCGGTGGCGCTGTCGCGCAGGCTTTCGGGTAGCGCCTCGAACCATGCGGCACACTCGGCCTGGACCGTCGTCATGACGGCCAATGCATCGTCCCAGCGCTTCCGCCGGCTTTGCCGCGATGGCCGGGGTTGTTTGATAATGGCGGGGGGCTGCCCGGTTTGCCGCCGGGCGCGGTAACGCGCCTGGCGTTCGGCGTTGCTCAGCGCGGTCTCACCTTCGGGTTCGCGTCCTCTCGGCATGATTTTCTCCGTTACGTAACGGTGAACGGGGGGAATTCAGAGGGCCACGTTGAAGCGGTCGTCATACAGGATCGCGAACTGGTTCATCGCCTCCTTCCAGTGATGCGCGGCCTTGCCCCAGTCCCGGGTGATGTTGCGTAACGCCAGCCATATGAGCTTGTCCGCCGCGTCGTCCGTTGGAAAATGGCCGCGCGTTTTGATGATCTTACGCACCCGCGCGTTCACGCTTTCGATCGCGTTGGTGGTGTAGATCACACGCCGGATCTCAGGCGGGAACGTGAAGAACGGGATCACCTGCGCCCAGGCCCGGCGCCAGGCCGCGGCCACGGTTGGGAATTTCTGGCCCCATTCACCTGCCTCGAACGCGTCCAGTGCCGCTTCCGCCGCCTCGGCACTGGCCGCGGCGTAAATGGGACGCAGTGCCGCGGCCAGTGGTTTGCGGTCTTTCCAACTGGCGTAATCGAGACTGTTACGGATCAGGTGGACGATGCACGTTTGCAACGTGGTGCGTGGAAACACCGCCTCCAACGCCGCCGGCATCCCGGTCAGCCCGTCGGTCACCGCGATCAGGATGTCGTTCACGCCGCGGGTCTTCAGGTCGTTGAACACCTTCATCCAGAATTTGGCGCCTTCGGTGGTTTCGATCCACAGACCTAAGGATCTCGCGCGAGCCGTCGCGGCGCACGCCCAGGGCCAGATACACCGCCTTGTTGCGCACCACGTTGTCTTCCCGGATCTTCACGCGGAGTGCATCGAAGAAAACCACTGGGTAGACCGCCTCAAGGGGACGGCTTTGCCAGGTCGTGACTTCGGCCAGAACGCCGTCGGTCACCGTGCTGATCAGGTCATGGCCAACCTCGGTGCCATAAGCTTCCGCGAGGTAACCCTGGATCTCGCGGACCGTCAGGCCGCGGGCATATAAAGACACGATGCTGTCATCGAAAGCTGTAAACCGCCGGGCGTGTTTGGGCAGCAGCAGGGGCTCGAAGCTGCCGTCGCGGTCTCGCGGTGTCTCGATCCGCATCTTGCCGTCGCCAGTCAGCACCGTCTTGGCGGTGACGCCGTTGCGGTGGTTGGCCGATGCCACCGGCTTCTCCGCGCCGGGCTGGTAACCCAGGTGGTGTGTCAGCTCTGCGTTCAGCGACGCCTCGATCAGCGCCTGTTTGAAGGCGATACCCGCCGCGTTGATCGCTTCCCCGGTCATTGGCCCGGTCAGGAATTGAGCGACCAGCTCTTTGGGGATCGAGGGGAGCTTCGCGACGGCGCGGTCCAACTTTTTGGCTCGGCTTGGCATAATACGCCTCCTTGGCGTTGGTTATGCCCCGCACACAGAATTCCGGACAGGCTCGTTCCGCGACACCAAGGATATTCGCTTCGGCATGGGAATGGGCTCGATCCGCGTCAGCACCCCCGCCCGGCGCGACAGATTGTGGCTGCTGAACGTGCTGGCCATAGCGCTGCTGACCCTGCTCGGTGCCGCCGGAGAAACTCTTGGCTACGATCGTCTTCTGAAATCGAACACCACCAAACGCCGCACACATTCGCTGTTCCGCCAGGGATGCATGCTTTACGATCTTATTCCAACCATGCCTGATAAACGGTTGCGCCCGTTGATCGAGAAGTTCGCGGAAATGCTCGCCGAAGTCCCGGTGTTCGCGGATACTTTCGGTGCAATATAAAAATGAGGGGAGTCTTGAGGCTCAGGCCCCCTTTGCTCCGGCCAATCGCCTGGTCTTCGTCCACTTTTTTTGGCGCCCGCGCTGTGTTGATGCGCCCGCACGATCGTGCTGCCGATCATCGCGTATTCATTATCGGCATCGGTTGCCAGCAAAGCGAACATGGCGGCCCATACGACACGTTCGGCCCAACGGCTGTGCCTGCGATGCGTGTTGTTCCAATCACCAAAACCCGCCGGAAGATCGCGCCACGGAATGCCGGTGCGGTAGCGGTGGATCACCGCGTCAACGAAACGGCGGTTGTCGGCGGCCGTCACGCCCACTGAACCGGCCCGGCCTGGCAGACCGTCGCGAATTCGGTTCCATTGGTCGTCGCGGAGAGCGTGCGGGCGCATGGGTCAGCCTTCAGTTGAACTGATACCAGGGGCCTTGGAACCAGACTCGGGGCTTTCCCGAATCCATCCATTCATGAGTCGATGCATCAGTTGCCCGACTGATGAGGGATCCCATGACCGC
>JAYVCG010000075.1:0-9048 GCA_043750075.1 Acetobacteraceae bacterium
TTCCTGCGCCATCCAGTGTCCGGTTTTTATTGTTTCTTCCGTCAGATCCGGGCAATCCTGGCGCATCGGTTCGGCGAGGCGGGAGGTAACCGTCTCGCAAGTGTAATCATACGCGCCGTGCAGGAACAGCACCGGCATGTCCAGGCGCCCGTCATTCACCGAGGTTTCCGCGTACGCGGCATTGGCCTCCGGGTTCATGTACCAGGAATCCGGGCCGAAGAAGCCGTTTCGTTTCAGGGCCGCGGCATAAGTGTGGAAATCGGCCTCGGTCAGCACATCGGTGTCGCGCGGCAGATCGGGCGCCGCCGGACGGCCGCCGAACCAGCCGCCATCCTTGCGCACGAATGCCGTGCGGGAGGGTTTGCCTTGTCCGGCGGGATCGCCTTTGCGGAACAGGGCTTTCACGGTCGCCTCGACATCGGCCTCGAACGCGGTGTGGGCTTTCTCGAAATTCTCGCGATAAAATAATTGATATTCCCATTGCCCGGCGGGAAATTCGGCGGCGGGGTAGATGGTTCGGTCAATCAGTTCGGCGACCGCGCGCGGGCCGAAGCCTTTCGGGAAATAGGGCACGCAGAGGTTCGCGACGCCGTGGCAACGGTCCGGGTGGTGGCTGGCGATGCTCCACACCGCCGGGCTGCCCCAGTCGTGTCCGACCCAGATGGCTTTTTGCTGACCGAGACTGTCGAGAAGCTCGATCATGTCGGCGGTGATCTGTTCCAGCGTGTAATCCTCGTGCCGCATGGGCGCGCTGGAGCGTCCATAGCCGCGCATGTCCGGCGCGATGGCGCGAAAGCCCAGGGCGGCGAAGCAGGGGAGCTGGTGGCGCCAGCTTATGGAGAGTTCAGGCCAGCCATGGACGAAGATGATGAGGGGGGCGGTGGGGGCGCCGCAGGACAGATGGAAGCTGGTGTGCCGTGGGGTTTTCACGACATGATCGGTGACCGGGAACATTTTTGTCCGTCCTCGTGCTGGTTCACGGGGGAGCATAGCCAGGCTGGTTGATCATGAGCAAGAAAGCACGGGGCGCTGCCCCGCACCCCGCCAGGGACCGGGTCCCTGGACCCCATCCATCATTAAATGGGGTCCAGGGGCTATCGTTCTTGGCGGGGTTTGGGGCGGAGCCCCACGCCTCAGAACGGAATTTCATCATCCAGATCACCGCCGCGCGGCGCATCCCACGACGGCGCCCCCCCGGCCCGCGCTGGCGCGGCCGCCCGCGCCGGAGCCCGTTCCCGCGCCGGTGTGGGCGTGGACATGCCACCGCCACCCATCGGCGCCTCCCCCATGCCGCCCCCGCTGTGGGAAGCGCCCGCTTCCCCGCCGCTGCGTGTATCCAGCATGGTCAACTGCCCGTTGAAGCGGCCGATCACCACCTCGGTCGTGTACTTTTCCTGCCCGCTTTGATCCGTCCATTTGCGGGTTTGCAGCGAGCCCTCGACGTAAATCTTGGCGCCTTTTTTCAGGAATCGCTCGGCCACGTCCGCCACCCGGTCGTTGAAAATCACGACCCGGTGCCACTCTGTCTTCTCCTTCCGCTCGCCCGAGGCGCGGTCGTTCCAGGTTTCACTGGTGGCGAGGGTGATGTTGACGATTTTACTGCCGTCCTGCGTGTTGCGCACCTCGGGGTCACGGCCCAGGTTACCGACGAGGATTACTTTGTTGACGCTGCCAGCCATCGGTTGGCTCCCTTCATGACACTATGGTGGCTTAGGGTATGGGCCATTGGTTAACAACCCTTCCATGATCCGGCCGGATTTGCCAGGATCGCGCGGAACACATATAGAACAAATTGCTCGCCGTTAACAGGGGTATCAGGGTCCGATGGCTGGTTTTATCGTGGTGCGTGGCGCGCGTGAGCACAATCTCAAAAACATTGACGTCTCGATCCCCCGCGACTCGCTGACGGTGATCACGGGATTGTCCGGATCGGGCAAATCCTCGCTGGCCTTCGACACGATCTACGCGGAAGGACAGCGGCGGTATGTCGAGTCGCTGTCCGCCTATGCCCGCCAGTTCCTGGAGCTGATGGGCAAGCCGGACGTGGACAGCATCGAGGGGCTGTCGCCCGCGATCTCCATTGAGCAGAAGACCACCAGCCGCAACCCGCGCTCGACGGTCGGCACGGTGACGGAGATCCACGACTACATGCGCCTGCTGTGGGCGCGGGTGGGGGTGCCCTATTCGCCCGCCACGGGGCTGCCGATCGAGGCGCAGACGGTGTCGCAGATGGTCGATCGGGTGATGGCGATGCAGGAGGGCACGCGCCTGCTGCTGCTGGCCCCGGTGGTGCGCGACCGCAAGGGCGAATACCGCAAGGAACTGGCGGAACTGCAACGCCGCGGTTTTGCTCGTGTGAAGGTCGATGGCACGCTGTACGACATCGGCGAGGTGCCCGCGCTGAAACGCAACATCCGCCACGAGATCGAGGCGGTGGTGGACCGCATCATCGTCCGCGACGGCATCGCCGCACGTCTCGCCGACAGTTTCGAGACCGCGCTGTCGCTGTCCGAGGGTATCGTCAACGCGGAAAACGCCGACTCTGGCGAGCGGACGGTGTTCTCCTCGAAATTCGCCTGCCCGGTGTCGGGCTTTACGCTGGAGGAAATCGAGCCGCGCCTGTTCAGCTTCAACTCCCCCCACGGCGCCTGTCCCGCCTGCGACGGGCTGGGGGTGGAGAATTTCTTCGACCCCGACCTGATCGTGCCGGATGAACGCCTCGACCTCGCCGGGGGGGCCGTCGCGCCCTGGGCCGGATCGCAGAGCCCGTACTACGCCCAGACGTTGCAGAGTCTGGCGAAACATTTCGATGTCACCACAAAAACACCCTGGCGCGATCTGCCGGAACCCGTCCGCGCCGCCATCCTGAACGGCACCGGCGATGATCCGGTGGCGATGACCTACAAGGACGGTGCCCGCGCCTACACGGTGACGAAACCGTTCGAGGGCGTGGCGCGCAACCTCGAACGCCGGTTGCGTGAGACCGACAGCGCCTGGACGCGCGAGGAACTGTCCCGCTACCAGTCCGAGAAACCCTGCGCCGTCTGTCTGGGCGCCCGCCTGAAACCCGAGGCGCTGTCGGTGCGCGTCGGCGGGAAAAACATTTCGGAATCGTCAGAACTGTCGATCCGCGCCGCGCTGGACTGGTTCGGCGGCGTGCTGCCCACCCTGACGCCGCAACGCGCCGAGATCGCCGGAAGGATTTTGCGGGAAATCCATGACCGGCTGCGCTTCCTGGTCGATGTGGGGCTGGATTATCTGACGCTGGCGCGCGGCTCGGCCACGCTGTCCGGTGGGGAATCGCAACGGATCAGGCTGGCGAGCCAGATCGGTTCCGGGCTGACCGGGGTGCTGTATGTGCTCGACGAGCCTTCGATCGGTCTGCACCAGCGCGACAACGAACGCCTGCTCGGCACGCTGCGGCGGCTGCGCGACCTTGGCAACACCGTTCTGGTCGTGGAACATGACGAGGACGCGATCCGCGCCGCCGACCATCTGATCGACATCGGCCCCGAGGCCGGGGTCAATGGCGGGCGTGTCATCGCCGAGGGCACTCCGGCCGAGGTCGCCGCCAACCCGAAATCCCTGACCGGCGATTATCTGTCCGGCCGCCGCCGCATCGAGATCCCGGCGATGCGCCGTCCCGTGCAAAAAGACAATATTTTGAAAGTCATCGGCGCCCGCGCCAACAATCTGAAAAACATCGATGCCGGTTTCCCGCTTGGCACTTTTACTTGTGTCACCGGCGTCTCGGGTGGCGGTAAGTCCACGCTGGTCGTGGACACATTGTATAAAGCCGCCGCGCGCCGCCTGATGGGGGCTGGCGAATCCCCCGCGCCGCATGACCGGATCGAGGGGCTGGAACTGCTCGACAAGATCATCGACATCGACCAGTCGCCGATCGGGCGCACGCCGCGCTCCAACCCCGCGACCTATACCGATCTGTTCGCGCCGATCCGTGACTGGTTCGCCGAACTCCCGGAAGCCCGCGCCCGCGGTTACAAGCCTGGCCGGTTTTCGTTCAACGTCAAAGGCGGGCGGTGCGAGGCGTGCCAGGGCGACGGCGTGCTGAAAATCGAGATGCACTTCCTGCCGGATGTTTATGTCACCTGCGATACGTGCAAGGGCAAACGCTACAACCGCGAAACGCTGGAAATCAAATTCCGCGACAAATCCATCGCCGAGGTGCTGGCGATGACGGTGGACGAGGCCGTGCCCTATTTCAGCGCCCAGACCCGCATTCATGACCGGCTGAAAATCCTCCGCCAGGTCGGATTGGGTTATGTGGCGCTTGGCCAGCAGGCAACGACGCTGTCGGGCGGCGAGGCGCAGCGGATCAAACTGTCCAAGGAACTGGCGCGGCGGGCCACGGGGCGCACGCTGTACATCCTCGACGAGCCCACCACCGGGCTGCATTTCGAGGATGTGCGAAAGTTGCTCGAAGTGCTGCACGCGCTGGTCGATCAGGGCAACACCGTCATCGTCATCGAGCACAATCTGGAAGTCATCAAGACCGCCGACTGGATTCTCGATCTCGGGCCGGGCGGCGGGGATGGCGGCGGGCGCATCGTCGCGGCGGGCACGCCGGAGGACATCGCCGCCAGTCCGGAAAGCCACACGGGACGGTTTCTCTTGCCGCTGCTGGAACGGGCGGCGCCACCCAAAAAACTACGGAGGCGCGCGTGATGGACGGCAAGGGAGAACAAGCGATGACCCGTGAGGAAGCACTGGCCCTTTACGAGCCGATGCACGCGTCGATCCTGACGATCATCGACCGCGCGCGCGGCAGTTGCGGCCCAGGCGATCTGAAACGCGCCGCTGACAGGATGGGCGTTCTGGGCGGTGGTAAAATCCTGTTGACCCCGGATCACTGGGGTTTCCAGATGGTCTGCGATCTCGCGTTGTTTGAGCCAAACGACCGTGGTGTCCGGCCCTTCGACCGGTTTCTCGCGGGACCGGGCCGGACCCTGCCGGAGCGGGAAAAGGACGTCGCGGCGCGCATGGCGAACGGATTTTTCTCCGTGTTCCAGTCCACCGGCAGGCAGGAAAACGGCGGCATCGGGGCGAAAGATCTGCTGCGTGACGATCAGCCCCTCTGGTTGATGGAAAAGCGTTTTGACACCCTTGATTCCCTGCCTGAGCTTTTTGGCATGCGTGTTTTCGACATGGGGCCGTTTCACGCGGTTCTGGGGCCGCTCGCGGCGCTGAAGGAGAGACTGGCGCACACATGCGCCGTCTTTCAGAAAGCCGAAGGGCATCACCCTTTCAGGCGATCCCTGGCGGCGACGATTTACGGTCTCAATACTCTGACCGAGCAATCCACCCATCCGAGCGGGATGAAATTCACAGAGGATCTCATCAAGGGAATGCGGGAAAACGGCATCGATCTGGAAACGGGCGAGTTTAAACCGGCGCGCGAGGCGTGATCGCCCGCGCGCCGGGGTTTTGATTTCTTACTTCAAAAACCGCGCGAAGAACGCCGCCGTCTGGTCCTTCGACCGCACGGCCTTGGTCTCGTTGTCGATATACAACGTCTCGATATATCCGCCCGCCTTGCGGTAGTTCAGCGCGAACCGCAACGGCTCGTTCAGTTCCACGGGAGAGGTGGGATCGCGGTAATCATGCGTCTGATCCGGCTGGCCTTGTATCCACAAGGCCGGCGGCGTGACCACTTTCTCGCCCTTCTCCAGAATGCCGATCGGGTTGCCCTCGGCCATCGCGGTTTCGGATTTCCAGTACAGCTCTTGCCGTTCCGGAATGTTGCCAATCCATGCGGGGGGAGTGGCGCTGTCGCGCAACCGCCGCGCGTGCAAATAGCGTGAGATCGGGTTGATCACCGGCCATTGCATCACGATCGCCTGCACCGTCGCGTCCACGCCCGCCGGTCCCTCGATCGCGGCGTAACGAGGATCGTTGGGCCGCATCGCCACCAGCATCGCCAGATGCCCGCCGCTGCTGGTGCCCGACAAACCCACCTGATCGGCCCGCCCGTTGAACTTCCTCGCGTTGGATTTCATCCAGCGGATCGCGTAGTTGATGTCGGCCAGCGAGGTCGGATACCCCTCACCCGCATGGCGGAAATTCGCCGCCGCGACGACGAACCCATGCGCCGCCAGCACCTGATCGCGCGCGTCGCAATCGGCGAGATCACCGCTGCTCCATGCCCCGCCGTGCAAATCGATCACCATCGGAAACGGCCCATCGCCACTGGGCTTGTACAGCTTCATCATGTAGGGCGTATCGCCGTGGCGGATATATTCGACGGTCTCTGTCGTGAATGCGTGAGACATGGGACTCTCCCTTTCCGGACGCCGCTCTCCGGCGGCACGGTATCCAGGCGGGCGCGGCCCGCCCATGACAAAAAGCCCAGGAAGTGTAGACCCATGAGCAGTGCCGGACAATCCTCGGACGCGAACGGTCCGGCCCTGAGCCGGAAAAATCTGGCCGTGGTGCTGGGGATCAACCAAACCTTGTCCTGGGGCATGACCTTCTATTTACCCGCCGTGATCGCCGTGCCCGCCGCCCAGGACCTTGGCCAGTCCACCTTTTCCCTTCTCGGCGCCTTCTCCTGGGCTTTGCTGCTCAGCGGGTTTTGCGCGCCCAGGGTGGGGGGATGGATTGACCGGCATGGCGGCAAGGGCGCGATCGTGGCGAGCATTCTGGTGCTTTCCCTGGGTCAGGCCCTCCTCGCCTGCGCGCCCAATCTGGCGGTCTGGTATCTGGGCTGGACCGTGCTTGGCATTGGCATGGCGATGGGCCTTTATGACGCGGCCTTCGCCACTGTCGGAACGTTACTTGGGCGGGAGGCGGGACCGACCATCACCGGCATCACCCTGTTCGCCGGTTTCGCCAGTACCGTGTTCTGGGCTCTGGGTTCCGCGATCATCGGCTTTACCGGCTGGCGGGGTTTGTTACTGCTGTATACAGGGATCATGCTGTGCCTGAACCTGCCGATGGTGCTGGCGCTGGTGCCCCGGCTCGACCATAATCTCAAGGAGGCGAGACAGGCGGTCACGGCACGCGCGCCGGTCAGCCGCCTGACCGTGGTGTGCCTCGCGAGCTTCTTCACGCTGCGCTGGTTCATCACCTCCGCCATCGCCGTGCATATTCTTGTCCTTCTGCAAGGTATTGGCCTGACCGTCGCGGAGGCGATCGTCGTCGCCTCCCTGATCGGACCCGGTCAGGTGGCGGGCCGCCTGCTGGAGGTCGCGGTGGGCAACCGCCTTGGCCTGCTGCTCCGCGCCCGTCTGGGGGCGCTGTTCTTTCCCCTCGGCGCCGCGCTGCTGCCGATCGGCGGCCCAGTCGCGGCCAGCGTGTTCGCGGTGCTGTACGGCATGAGCAACGGCATCTTGACCATCAACCGCGGCACCCTGCCGCTGGCGCTGTTCGGACCCAATGGTTACGCGACCGTACTGGGCTGGTTCGCCGTGCCGGTGCAACTGGCGCAGGCCGCGGCGCCCACGCTGATGGCCCCGGTGGTGACGGCGCTGCCCGCTCTGACCGTGCTGCTGCTCGCCGGCGTTCTTGGTCTGGGCGCCGCGCTGCTCCTGCTGCCGTTGCGTTTGCCGCGTCAGGAATGATGCCCCGTTCAAAACCGGTACGTTCCGGACAACACCAGAAACGTGACACTTTTACCCAGGGCCTGACGCACCGCCGGACCGGCGAGGAAACGGGCGGCGAGGACGCTCACGGTCAGATGCGGGTCGATGCGCCAGCGGATGCCGGCCGAGAGGCCGGTGCCGATGTGGTTGCCGGTGCCTCCATTGGTGTTGGGGTATTGCACGAGGCCGCTGCCATACAGGCCGCCGGTATTCGACGGATGACGGAATGGGTCAGTCTTTGAGCAGGTTGGCGGGAGACCACGGTGATGATGTCGTGACGGAATGTTTCATTTTCGCACCATCCCCAGAAACGCCTGGATCGCCGCCACCGCCACCTCCGGCGCGTCCTCCTGGATGTAATGCCCGGCGCCCGCCACCTCGATCACCGTTCCCTCCGGCCATAGTCCCCGGAAATCGGCGATCGCCAGAGCAGGCGGGATGGCGCGATCCAGCATTCCCTCAATCAGGATCGCCGGTTTGGCCCTCAGCGCGGGCACGCCCGCCACCCCCTCCCGCACGAAATCGCGAATGCGGCCCAGTGCGAGATCGAGCGGAAATTCAATGGCGCCCTTGCAATCGGCGGGCGTGGGGAACGGCGCGGCATAGGCACGGATGAAAACATCATCGACCCGGTCCAGCCGCTCCAGTCCCACGATCCGCATCACCGACAGGATGGTGGAGCCGAGATGCGACAACACCGCCTCGGTGCGTCCGGTGGCCAGCCCATCCCTGATCCAGCGAAACCACGGCGTTTCGATCGGAGAGGGCAGATCGCGCCGCCCAGACGCGCCATAGCCGCAAACAGTGTTCATCAGCACCAGGCTGTGGATGCGTTCAGGGTGACGCACAGCGTAACCAATCCCAATCGGCCCGCCCCAGTCCTGCATCACCAGCGTGATGTCGCGTAAATCCAGATGGTCGATCAGCGCCGCGAGATTGGCGACATGGGTGGACAGGGTGTAGACTCGATCAGGCGGCGTCTCGCTTTTGCCAAACCCCATGTGATCCGGAACGATCACCCGGTGCGATACCGCCAGGGGCGGAATGAAACGCCGGTACAGATACCCCCACGTTGGCTGCCCGTGCAGCAGGACAACCGGACGCCCCTCACCCTCGTCCACATAATGCTGCCGGAATCCCGCCGCCGAGCAAAACCGCGGTGCGTGAGGCCATGTGCCTTCGAATGTTTCATCAGCCGGAATCATGCTTTCCCCCTTGGATGCGCGCGTCCTGAAACCATAGGCTCCGCCGGTATTTTTCGCTCGCTTTTTGCGCCAGGGCCGTGAACGGTTCATAAAGGCGAACAGTGGCATGGACCGTCAGGCCCGCCGCCGCTGAACGCCCGGTCTGAACAAACACGATGGCCCAGAGAGGCCGTGCAGGGAGAATACAACATGAAATCACCGCGTCCCGTGACGCGCAGGCGGGCTTTGAAACTCGCCGCGAC
>JAYVCG010000076.1:0-16944 GCA_043750075.1 Acetobacteraceae bacterium
TCGGTATCGCAGGTATCCGCGATGATATCGGCAACCCTCTCGAACGTGGACGCCATTCGTCAACCCCTTGTCGCATGCCGCGGGACTAACATCCGCGCCAAGGTGTCGCAAGTGCGCCTCGCGACCGGACCCTGTCTGGGCATGGGCCGCATGACGGCCCGAGCCCCTGAATCCCCTCCAGGGAATCATCAATGGATGGTCCTGATTTCCACCAGCGCGCCCGCCTGCCAGACGCGCCATCTCCGGCAGAGGGTTTGCCCGCCCTCGATCAGCGCGCGCGGCTTTTCCGTCACACTTCCCCGCCATCGCGTCTTTTCCACCGAAACCTCTTGCATTCGCCGCGGCGCACAACGATATACGGCTGGTCTTTCCAGGATCGCGTGATTGGCGCCCGCCCCCGGCTGTACCGGGTTTGGCCGCCTTCCCGGAATTTCTCATCCGCTGACCGTCCGTCCCCACTTATCGCGCTGGGACATGGACAACAGGCACCCGGCCCGCCAATGGGCGCGTCTGGTGCTGGAGCATTCATCCCTCGTGACAAGTCTGACCTTCGCGGGCCTCGGCCTGCCTGAGACCCTTTTGCGCGCCATCACGGCGCAAAACTACACCTCTCCCACGCCCATCCAGTCTGATGCCATTCCCCCGCTGATGGCGGGCAAGGATCTGCTTGGCATCGCGCAGACCGGCAGCGGCAAGACCGCCGCCTTCACCCTGCCCATGCTGGCGCATCTGCTCGCCAACCCGCGCCGGGTCGCGCCGTTCGAGACACGGGCGCTGATCCTGGCACCCACCCGCGAACTCGCGTTGCAGATCGACGAGGCGGTTCGCACCCTTGGCGCCGGTTCGCGGATGCGCACCGTGGTCATCATCGGCGGCGCCAGCCGGTATCGCCAGTGTGAGGCGATGCGCCGCGGCACCGACATCGTCATTGGCACGCCAGGCCGCGTGCGCGACCTGATGGCGACCCGTGAGTTGAACATCACCACCACGGAACGCTTCGTGCTCGATGAGGCGGACCGGATGCTCGATCTCGGTTTCATCAAGGACATCCGCCACATCGTCAGCGCGCTGCCCGCGCGCCGGCAATCGGCGCTGTTCTCGGCGACCATGCCCGCCGAGGTGGCGGTCCTCGCCGGTGGCCTGCTGCGCGATCCGACACGGGTGGAAATCGCCCGCGAGGAAGCCAGCGCGCCGAAGATCACCCAATCGGTGCGGCACGTATCGACCTCGGGCAAGCAGGGGCTGCTGACCGAGTTGCTGAACAACCCGGCGTTCGAGCGCGTCATCGTCTTCACCCGCACCAAGCACGGCGCCAACAAGGTGGCCGAGCGGCTGGAAGCGACCGGCGTTCAGGTCAACGCCATCCACGGCAACAAAAGCCAGCCGCAGCGGGAGCGCGCGTTGCGTGATTTCCGCACCGGCCGCGCCCGCGTGCTGGTGGCCACCGACATCGCCGCCCGCGGCATCGACGTGACCGGCGTGTCGCACGTCATCAACTTCGACCTGCCCGCCGAGCCCGAGAGCTATGTCCACCGCATCGGCCGCACCGCGCGCGCCGGGGCCGAAGGCATCGCCATCGCGTTCTGCGATCCGTCCGAACGTTCCACTTTGCGGGCAATCGAGCGGCTGATGGGCGAGAAAATCCCCGTCGAGGGGGAGGTGCCGCACGATCTGCACCTTACCCGCCAGGAGCCGAAACCGGCGTGGAAACGCGGCGGTGGCGGTGGTGCTCCAGGCGCCGGGCGGCGTCCCTCGCGTCCCGCTGGCCGTCAGGGCATGCGCTCGGCCGCGTGATCCAGGACACCAGGGGTGTGGGCCGGTGCGTTCGCACACACCGGCCCTTGACCTCTACTGCCGGGCGTGGGTGGCGAGGGGACATTTCTAAGGAACGCTAACACGGTCGATGGTGATCTTGACTTTCAGGCCAAGGATCACCGCGATCAGCAGCAGGAGGAGAAGATGCGTAATCATCTTGTGCCTCCGGTGATTGGCCGGCGGGTAATTCCCGCCGGCCTTTTGATTCTGGCATCCAATGATGAACAATGTGCTGACGCGCCAGCGCCAATCCCCCGGAAAAGAGTGCCATGAGGATCGACCCGGAAACGTCGCGCTGTCTGGAACGTCTTCATGTCCGTGCCTGGCCCGCGCTGGAGACGGAACGGATCGATGGCTGGCTCTGGCGTGCCTCCGGGGGCGGGTCGCAACGGGCCAATTCGGTCTCCACCGTTGATTTCACGGGAAACGGCATGGAAGCGGCGCTGGACCGGGTGGAGGCTTGCTACCGGGCCAGACGCGCGCCGGTCTTGCTGCACACGTTCGATCTCACCCGGCCCGCCGGGTTGCCGGCTCTGCTGATCGAGCGCGGTCATGGCGCCGGGGAAACAACTTTAACCATGATCGCGACAGCCCAATCGGCCGCACCGCCGCCGGATGTGGAGATCGCCGCCAATCCGGGACGGGAATGGCTGGAGGTGTATCTCGGTGCGATCAGCGAGAGCCGGAGGGCGGTCAACCAGCGCATCCTGTGGCGCATCCCCGATCCCAGGGCCTTTGTCTCGGTACGGCGCGGCGGGCGGGTGATCTCCACCGCCCTGGGCGTCGTGCATGGCGCGCATGCCGTCGCGGAGTGTGTCGCCACGCGCGCCGATGCCCGCGGCCAGCACGGCGCCGACTCCGCCATGCGCGCCCTCATGGCCTGGGCTGTTTCCCTGGGGGCGCACACCGTGGGACTGCAGGTGGTGGAGGACAACGCACCCGCGCTGCGCCTCTACCATCGCCTGGGCTTCACGATGGCGGGCGCCAACCGCTTCTGGATGAAGAACTTCTGACCAATGGATGGTTTCCAAAGGCGAGCCTTGGGTGGAGGTCCAGGAGGCAAAGCCTCCCAAAGGGCCATGGGGCGGAGCCCAGAGTTTCCCTCCCGCGACCATGATCAAACCAATCTCACCAACCGCGCGAGCACCCCATGTTCACCGTCCTGTTCGAGGTCCAGCCCCGTTCCGATCGCTGGGACACCTATCTCAGCCTCGCCGCCCTGCTGCGGCCGGAACTGATCCAGATCGACGGCTTCATCGACAACATACGATACGCCTCGAAACGCCGCGCGGGCGTGGTGCTGTCGCTGTCTACCTGGCGCGATGAAAAAGCCCTGATCCGCTGGCGCACCCACGCCCGGCACAACGAGATCCAGGGCAAAGGCCGTACCGAGGTGTTTCGCGACTATCACCTCCGCGTCGGCGAGGTAACGGCGGACACACACCCTCCGCCTGGCCACATGGTGCGCGAACAACGCCTGGACGAAACCGAGGAAGGGGCGGCGAAATGCGTCTCCCTCATCGAGATGCGGCGGCCGGACGATCTGCCCGTGGATGCGCCGCCGGAAGCAATCGCCTGGCATCTGGGCCTGCCCGAAACCGCGCCCGGTCTGGTGGACTGGGATGTGTTCGAGGCGATCCTCACCCCAGGCGCGCTGCTGTTGTTACTGTCCTGGCGCGATGCCGCGGCGGCGGAGGCGGGCGCCATTCCAGCCGCCGCCCGTCATCGCCGGGTGCGTGTCGTGCGGGATTACGGCATGTTCCGGCGTCATGAGGCGCCGCGCTATTATCCGGAGGTGCCTCGGATGACGTAAAGGATTCAGAGGGAAATCCTGGCTCTTCCCGTGCCGCGGAATGATGTGCTCCTGGGTGGCCAGGGTGCCGGTAAGGGCGAGGTAAGAGGGCCATCCTGCGCCAGGACAGGCGCGTGCGCTCTCTCGCTGGTCCCGTTCTTCTGAGTCTCTGAGAACTCCCAGATGAAATCTTACTGATTTTATCAAGGATTCCGGCCCGGTCATGAAACCAGCACGGGGTTTTTCTTCTGATGAAAGGATGATGACGATAATGGAACCGAATGCCACTGATCCCGAGGATGTCGCGCGCGCGCAACTCGATGCTTATAACGCGAAAGACATCGACGCCTTCATGGCGCTGTGGTCCGATGATGCTGAATATTTTCAGTTTCCCTCGACCTTGCTCGCCAGTGGCGCGGCGGCGATTCGTGAGCGGCACGTGGCGCGTTTCAAGGAAGCAAATTTGCGCGCCCGGCTGATCAAACGAATGTCGATGGGCACTTTGGTGATCGACCAGGAAAGCGTGACCCGTACTTTCCCCGAAGGCACCGGCACGGTTGATGTGATCGCGATCCACGAGATCGAGAACGGCAAAATCGTCAGAGCCTGGTTCAGAATGGGCCAATCCGTTCTCGACCGCGCCTCCTGATTCAGGCCGCTGGCGTTATCCCGGTCAGGATGACGCCGCCGCTTCTGATCTTCACGGCCCGCAGCCTTCCTCGCGCAACAATTCCTCCACCGCGTCGGGCGGCACGTCGCTGGAGGTGAATGCCTGGCCGATCCCGCGCGCCAGCACGAAATGCAAGGCGCCATCACGCATCTTCTTGTCCCGCCGCATGTGCCCGATCAGCGCCGCGGCGGAAAACCGCCGGTTCAGCGAACGCAAATCCGCCGCCATGCCCACGGCGCCAACGTGCGACACCACCCGCTCCACATCCGCCCGCGTGCAATGGCCAAGCTTTTCCGACAGCCGGAACGCGAGGCCGAGACCGGCGGCGACACCCTCGCCATGCAACAATCCGCCATCGTAACCGTATTCCGCCTCCAGCGCATGACCGAACGTGTGCCCGAGATTGAGCAACGCCCGCCCGTCATTGGGTTTTTCCTCACGCTCGTCGTCGCCGACCACGCGCGCCTTGAACGCGCAGGCCCGTTCGATCGCCTCGGCCTGCGCCGCGCGGTCGCCAGTGACGACGGCAGAGCCATGCCGCTCGCACCACGCGAAGAACGCCGCGTCCCCGACCAGTCCCGCCTTCACGATCTCCGCGTACCCCGCCCGCAATTCCCGCGGCGGCAGCGTGGCGAGCGAACCAGTATCCGCCAGCACGATCCGCGGCTGATGAAACGCGCCCACGAGGTTCTTGCCGCGCTTCGTGTTCACCCCGGTCTTGCCGCCCACGGAACTATCGACCTGCGCCAGCAACGTGGTCGGGATCTGCACGAACGGCAGCCCGCGCAGCGTGGTCGCCGCGGCATACCCCGCCAGATCGCCCACCACCCCGCCGCCAAGTGCCACGACGGCGGTGCGCCGCTCCACCCGCGCCTCCAGCAACTGATCGACGACGGACAAATAGGTGTCGAGGTTCTTGGTCGACTCGCCCGCCGGGACGATGATGGAACTGGTGGCGAAACCACTCGCGGCCAGGCCTTCCAGCACGGTCCGTAAATGAATCCGCGCCACGATGGCGTCGGACACCACGACGGCGCGCTTTTGCGGCAGCACGGGCGCCAGCAGCGCCCCCGCGCGGACCAGCAGCCCCTCGCCGATCACCACGTCATAGCGCGTGGTGGACAGCACCACCGGCAACCGCCGCGGCGGCACATGGCCCGCCAGCGCGTTGAGCACATGCGAGGTCGTTGTCTCTGGCATTTCATCTCCACAATCGACGGTCACGTCGGCTTCCGCGTATACTGGGTTCCTCTGGGCCATCAGACGGCTCAGGGTCGCCTCATGGTCCTTGTTGGCGAGCAGAGGACGGTTTTCCCGCCCGGAGACACGGCGTACCAGGGTGGGCAGCGCGCAGCGGAGCCAGACGGAAACCGCCCGCTCCCGCGTCGCGGCGCGCGTGTCGGGGTCCATGAAGGCGCCGCCGCCATACGCCAGCACCGCCGGTCCGCCCTGGAGCAAACGGCGGATCACCTTTTTCTCACCGTCGCGGAAATACGGTTCGCCATAGCGGGCGAACAGTTCCGGGATGGTGCAACCGGCGGCCTGCTCGATCTCCGCGTCGGCATCGAGGAACGGCAACCCCAGCCGCGCCGCCAGCCTGCGGCCGATCGAGGTCTTGCCCGCCCCCATCAGCCCCACCAGCACGATCCGGCGTCCCCGCAGCGAATCGGGAACAGCGGGTAACGCGCGGGACGCGGGAGAAAGCGCCGGGGTGGGGGAGACGCCAACGGGAGACGCCGGAGGGACGCCAGGAAGCGGGCCAGGGGAGGCGACAGGGGGGGGGGAAGTGCCAGGGGAGGTGATGGTAGAGATGCCAGGGGAGATGCCAGGGGAGATGAGGGTGGCGGTGGAGGTGAGGGTGGCGATGGTGGAGGTTGTGGTGTTGCGTGTCATGGCGGGCAAGGCTAGCACATCTGCCGTTCCGCGGGCCATGTTGGTTCGCGTCTGGCACGGGAGTATCGTCGCGTGAGGGGCCGAGGCCTGCTGATCATTCTGATGGTGCTCGTCCTGGCCGTTGCGGCCGGGCTGGGATATCTCGGCCTGTACCCACCCAGTCCGGTCACGAAACCCGTGCAAAAAGTGGTGCCGAACGATAAATTCCAGACGCGCTGAACGGGCGCGATGAATGGATCGTCATGTCGAGGCCTTCCTGGAAATGCTCGCCGCCGAACGCGGCGCCGCGCGCAACACGCTGCTTGCCTACGCGCGTGACCTGACCGATTTCTCCGGATTCGCCGCCGCGCGCGGGGAAAAGATGGCGGGCGCGTCCGCCGCGATGCTGCGGGCCTACATGGCCGGTCTTTCTGGGCGGGGTCTGAAAGCGCGCACCGCCGCGCGGCGCCTGTCGGCGTTGCGCCAGTTCCACCGTTTCCTTCTGAGCCAGGGCCTGCGCGCGGACGATCCGACGCATTTGCTCGACGCGCCAAAACTCCCCGCCGTTTTGCCCAAATATTTATCCGAGCCGGAGGTCGATGCCCTGCTCGCCGCCGCCACCCGTCTCCCGGACCGTCAGAGCGCGGTGGCGCGCGCGATGCTGGAAATCCTCTACGCCACCGGCCTGCGGGTGACGGAGCTGCTGTCCCTGCCCAGAACGGCGCTCGCCAGCGACGCGGCGCTGGTCATGGTCAAGGGCAAGGGCGGCAAGGAAAGGCTGGTGCCGCTGTCCGAGGCCGCGAAGACCGCCGCGATGGCCCTGGCCGCGCTGTCCGATAAACGCATCCGCTGGCTGTTTCCGGGCCGCGATCCCGCGAAACCCCTGACGCGGCAAACGTTTTTCTTGCTGCTGAAACAGGTGGCGGTGGAGGCGGGGATCGACCCGGCGCGCGTCTCGCCGCATGTGCTGCGTCACTCCTTCGCGTCCCACATGCTGGCGCACGGCGCGGATTTGCGCAGCTTGCAGATGCTGCTTGGCCACGCCGACATCGCGACCACGCAAATCTATACCCATGTGCTGGCGGAACGGTTGCGTTTGCTGGTCGAGGCGCATCATCCGCTGGCGGTGGGACACATTCCCCCCGGCGCGGGATGATGAACACGGATGAAGGCCGGATGTCCGGTGGGGTGAATGAGGCGGTGCGCTGTTTCACGGATTAAATGATCCGCTTACGCACCTGCGCCGAGACCCATTCCGACACGAACACCGTCAGCAGGATCGCGGTGAAGATCACCGTCACCTCCGGCCACGCCAGCCGCGACACGCTGGCGTTCAGTTGCAGCCCGATCCCGCCCGCGCCGACCAGGCCCAGCACGGCGCTCTCGCGGATGTTGATGTCCCAGCGGTAGACCGAAATCCCCGCGAAGGCGGGCATGATCTGCGGCACGATGCCATAGATCAGGCGTTGCGCGCCCGAGGCGCCGGTCGCCTCGATCGCCTCGATCTGTTTGGTGTCGGCTTCCTCGATCGCCTCGTACAGCAGCTTGCCGACGAACCCGATGGAGCGCAGCGCGATGGCGATGATCCCCGCCAGCACGCCGGGACCGAGCACCGTCACCAGCAGCAAAGCCCAGATCAGCGAATTGATGGAACGCGACGACACGATCACCATCAACGCCACCGGCCGCGCCACCAGCACACTCGGCGTGGTGTTGCGGGCCGCCAGGAACGCCACCGGCGCGCCAAGGACAATGCCAAGCAGCGTGCCCAGGGTGGCCATGTTGATGGTGTCCCACAGGGGTTGCCACAGCACCGGCAGCACCGACCACCGCGGCGGAAACATTCTCCCGATCAAATCCGCGCCCTGGGCCGGCGCGTCGCGGACGAACTCCCAGATCGTGTTCTCGTTCAGGATGGTCCAGCATTGGACGAGGACCATTACCGCCAGCAGCCAGCACGCCCAGATCGCCAGGGTCAGGCGCGGGGTCCGGCGGCGCCAAAGCGTGTCTCCGGTCACCGGCATCAGCGCAGCCGCGCCCGCACGAGGCTGGACGTGTATTCCGTCAGCATCACGATGCCGATGATGAGCAGCAGGATGGCGGCGGCGGTGTCGAACTCGTACCGCTCGAACGCGGTGTTCAACGTGGCGCCAATGCCGCCCGCGCCGACGATGCCGATCACCGCGCTCTCGCGGAAATTGATGTCGAGGCGATAGACGGACAGGCCGGTGAAGCGCGCCATGACCTGGGGCTGCACGCCATAGTTCATCACCTGGAACGGCCCGGCGCCGGTGGCGCGGATGGCTTCCACCTGTCTGGGGTCGATGTCCTCGATGTCCTCGGCCAGGAGTTTGGCCATGAAGCCGATGGTGGCGAAGGCCAGCGTGGCGACCCCGGCCAGGGGGCCGAAGCCGAACATTTTCACGAACAGGATGGCGACGATGATTTCCGGGAAGGTGCGCGAGATCGCGATGATGCCGCGGCACAGCAGATAGACCGGCAGCGGCGCCAGGTTGCGCGCCGCCCCCACGCCGATGGGCAGAGAGAGGATCACGCCAAGCGCCGTGGCCACGGCGGTCATGGTGAGGCTTTCCGTGAAGCCCTCGGCGATCTCCCGCCAGTGGCTGACGAAATTTGGGTGTGCGAAAGCCGAGACAAAAGCCCAGCCGCGTTCGAGGCCGAGGGCGAGGCGGGCCCAGTTGATGTGGAGGGTGCCGAGGGCGAGGGTCAGATAAATGGCGGCGCCGAGGTACAACCCGTATCTCAGCCAGGGATCGCGGATCAGCGGCGGTGGCGACCAGGATGCGGGACGCGCACCGGCGACAGGCTCACGCATCGTCATCCCCCGCCGGGCGGATGGTGGAAGCCCAGTCTTCCTCGCCGTAGATGGCGGTGAGGGTTTCGGCGGTCAGGGCATCCGGCGAGCCGTCGAACACGACGCTCCCGGCGCGCAGGCCGACGATGCGCGGGACGAACATCTGGGCCAGCGCCACGTCATGGATGTTGACGATGGCGGCGAGGTCGCGCTCGGCGCACAGCTCCACCAGCAGGCGCATGATCTGGCGCGAGGTTTTCGGGTCGAGGCTGGCGGTCGGCTCGTCCACCAGCAGCAGCGCGGGGTTTTGGATCAGGGCGCGGCAGATGCCGACCCGCTGGCGCTGCCCGCCCGAAAGCTCATCCGCGCGCTTGTCCATCATGCCGCGCAAACCCACGCGGTCGAGCAGACGGAACGCCTCGGCGATGTCGGCGCGGGGAAAGCGGCGCGACCAGGACGCCCAGAAGCCGACATAGCCCAGACGGCCGGACAGCACGTTTTCCATGACGGTCAGACGCTCGACCAGCGCGTATTCCTGAAAGATCATCCCCATGCGCCGCCTGGCCCGCCGCAGCGCCGAGGCCCCGATGCCGGTGACTTCCGCGCCATCCAGGACAACGCGGCCAGAGGTCGGCTCCACGAGGCGATTGACGCAGCGGATCAACGTCGATTTCCCGGCCCCCGAGGGTCCGATCAGCGCCATCAACTGTCCCTTGGGGACGGTCAGATCGACCCCATTCAGCGCCAGCTCTCCCCCGCTCCCTCCCTGGGTGGTGTTCTTGCCGCCATAGCGTTTGCTCAGCCCGGAAATCGTCAGCATGCGGCGGGTGATAATGCGGGTGGCGCGGGAAGGACAGGGGGAGCGTTCGCGCGGGTTGATGGGTGCATGAAGACTCTCACCACGGAGTTCACGGAGATGCACGGAAGGGGATCGCGCGGGTGCATCCCCTCGGATCAATACAGTCTTCCTCCGTGCCCCTCCGTGGTGAAAATCTTCCTGATGTTTCCTCCAGAAAAGCCGCGGCGGCGGATCGAGAGAGACCGCCCGCGCCTCAGTACAGCGGCACGCTCATTCCGCGGCGGCGGGCGCCAGCGCGGGCGGCAGGCCGAAGAAGCGCCGGTACACCCGCATCGCGTAATAGACCGCCTTGAACGTGATCACCGGCAGGATCGCGCGCGGCGGGAACTCGATGTTGCCCGCCAGCAGCGCGGTCATGCCCTCGCGCATCCGTAGCTTGTTGGAATGGTTCAGGAACAGATACCGCATCACGGGGTCATTGATGCGGTAGATCAGCCAGCCGAACCGGTCCATCTGGCGGATCATTTCCTTCTGGCCGCGGCGGGCCAGCACTTTCGCGCGCGCCGGATCGTCGAGCCAGGCGGTGGCGACACCGGCGCCGATCTCGGCCGAACTCATCGCCAGCAGCACGCCGCTGGAGAAGATCGGATCGACGAAGGCGAAGGCGTCGCCGATCATCATGTAGCCATCGCCCGCGTTGGTGCTGGCGCGGTAGGAGTAATTGCCCGCGCTCATGACCCCGGTGATCTGTTCCGCGCCCTCCAGGCGTTGCGCCAGCGAGGGGCTGGTGGCGATGCGCGCCCTGAACAGGTCGTCCGTGTTGCCCCCTTCTCCCTTTGGGCGGTCCTTGAAGGCGGACTGGTCGCCGACGAAGCCGATGCTGGTCACGCCATCGGGCAGCGGGATCGACCAGAACCAGCCGTTTTCCACCAGATGGACGGTGATGTAGCCCTCGCGCTCCGGCCCGCGGGAGGTGACGCCGCGGAAATGCGCGTACAGCGCCGCGGTGTTGTTGCGCTTGTCCGAGGCCTTCAGCCGCATCCGGCTGGCCAGGAACGTGTCGCGCCCGGTGGCGTCCAGCACGAACCGTGCCGAGAAGTGGTGTTTTTCCCCATCCGCCCCGGTCGCGGTCACGGTCAGCCGCCCGTCCGCGCCCATGGGGGCGAGGTCGGTGACGCGCATCTGTTCCATCGTGCGGGCGCCAAGCGCATGCGCGTTCTCGAACAGCATCGCGTCGAATTCGGAGCGCCGCACCTGATAGGCATGGCGATACCGCGCGCCCAGAGCATCGGCGAAGGAGAAGGAGGAACTGCGCCCGGCCTCGTCAGAGATGAACTCGGCGCCGGGTTTGAGCACGCCAAGCGCGTGGACACGGTCCTGAACGCCAAGCCGCTCGAAGATTTCGAGGTTGCGCGGCAACAGGGATTCCCCGACGTGGAAACGCGGATGCGCCTCTTTTTCCAGCATCAGCACATCGTGCCCGGCGCGGGCGAGCAGCGCCGCTGCGGTGGAACCGGCGGGACCGCCGCCGATCACCAGCACATCGCACTGTGCGATTGTTTCCAGGGCAGGATGGATTGCAGCGGTCTGGCTCACGCGATTTCTCCCTTGATCGGATGGAGGTGGCCAATGATTACGCGTGCCGGGCGGGCAGGAAAAGACCTGCGGCGATGGTGTTCAGGAATAACGACCGGTTTTCTCCGGTTCACGGCGCTGGCGCCGCCGTCGCCAGGGCAACCGTGCCGCTGCCGTCCAGAAGGACGCGGCCATCCCCGGCCAGCACCTGAAAATCGTACAGCGAACCGCGCGGATCGGCCGCCCGGCGCCGCGCGGTCACGGTCAGCACACCCAGCGCCGGATCATCGAGGCGTGTCACCGTCCGGGCCGTGATCCGCAACGCGGCGACCCGTCCGGGCGGGAGAGCGCCGCCGGAGGTCAGGGCGCCATGCAGGGCGGCGGCCTGCATCCCATACTCGCAGCCGCACAAAATCCCCAGACGGCCGGCGGCGATCAGCGGGTTGGCGGGATCGAGATGCGAAACGGCGCGGCAGGCGATGCTGTCCGGCGTGAACGCGATGACGCTGTCCAGCAAACACATCGCGCCTTTCTGCGGCACGAGGCGTTCGATCGCCGCGTGTAGGATCAGCCCAGGGTCCATGGCGCGTCCTGGCCGTTCGCGCCGAGATGCGGTGGGGGTCCGGTCCAGGGATTGCCCGGTGGCGGCTTCAGGAAGGCTTTCGCCACGAAGGTCGCGGAGGACCACGGAGACGCACGGAGAAGAAGGTCATGGACCCGTTTGGCATCCCATACCGCCCTGGCCAGGCCATTTGCCGCGGCACGGATTGCGTTTCCGCGACCGGACAGGAGGAGAGCAGGGGAATGGCGCACAAGCTCACCACCCTCTTCTCCGTGCGCCTCCGTGGTTCCCCGTGATCTCCGTGGTGAGACCTTTTCTGATCGCTGATACACCCGCGGCGTCGCGAGGCGGACACCTGGGCGCCTCATGGCGTCACCGTGACCGCGACCCGCCCATGCGCCAGGGGCAGCGCGCACTGGTCCGGCGCGCGGCGGGCGAGGGCCTCCAGCAGCCGCAGACCCCGCGCGGCGGCATTGCCGGTGGCGAGTACGCGCGGACCCGGCGCATGGGGCAGCCATGCCTCCGGCCCGGCGCGTTCCGCCGTGTAACGCAAACACAGATGCGCGAGCGGCTGGACCGCCCCCCCCATCGCGCCGCCTGTCGCCCCACCCATGGGCGCCAGCACGAAGGCCGCCGCGAAGGCAAATCCGGTGGGCCGTTTGGCGGCGAGCGGGTCCGGCATGGGCGCGTCGTAGACGCAGAACAGCACGGGCTCGTTCTCATGCGCCGCCTCGGCAGCGGCTTTCAGCAGACCGGCCGCGAAGGTGTCGTCATGCATGCCGATGCTGGTCGCCGGGCGCATGGAGCCCACCCCGATCGTCCAGTTCGCGGCGACGGCGTTATGCACTGAGTTGTGGAACTGCGTGGGCGAGACCTGCCCCTCCGGTGTCGCCAGCGCCTGGAGGATCGCGTTCAGCACGGCGCCGTCGCCGTTGGAACTGGCGAACACCCCGCGCGGCGCGGCGAGGGGTAGTCCGGACATCGCCACCGCCTCCGCCGCGACCGCCATCGCGAGACGGACCGGCATACCCGCGCGCCTGCGCTCGTTGGCGGGCAGCAGCGCGGGGGGTGGCGGGGTGGGGGCGGAGAACACGAAGGGCCGGGTTCCGGCCAGGACGGGCGCGGCATCCGCCCACCCGGTCAGGCCGGGACCGAAGACCGAAACGCCCAGTACGGCCACGGTGATCATACTGATGGGGACCGCGCGCTGGCGGGGGAGCGTCTTTTTTCCCGCATGGGATCAGTGCCGCGCCAGACGGCCATGCTTCCTGGCGAAGCACGTTCCGTGTTCCTGGACGCGCCATCGGGACCGGGCCACGGACGGTGCGCGGGGCGATACCGCCAGGACTCATTATAGAGGGCCAGAGGACCAGAGGGCCTGAGAAGATCACGGGGGACCGTGCCGCCCCGCCGCCGCGAAGCGGCCATCCCCCGCCGGACACACAGGCGGACATGGGGGATTATTCTCCCCTCCGGCCCTCTGGTCCTCTGGCCCTCTATGATGAATCCTGGCGGTATCGAACGCGGACACCAGCCGTGCCGGTAAACCACCAGACCCATGCCCGCGCCGCCCGGCGCGCGTGCCACGGATGCCGCCGTCATGACGGATACCCCACCACGAGGCTGCAATTGATCCCGCCGAAACCGAAGGAATTGCTCAGAACGCGGCGTAAGGGACTGGATTCGTTCACGGTCACGACGCGCGCCCCGAAAGCCGGGTCCACCTGTGCGACGCCGAGGCAGCCGGGGATCAGGCCGTGCTCGATGCATACCGCCGCGATCACCGCCTCCAGAATGCCGGAACTGCCCATGGTGTGGCCGGTCCAGCCCTTGGTGCCGCCACAGGGCACGTCCGGACCAAACACGGTCATCACGGCGCGGTCCTCCATCGCGTCGTTCGCCCGCGTGCCGGTGCCGTGCAGATTGATGTAATCGATCGCTTCCGGACCGATCCCCGCGCCGGCCAGGGCGGCGCGCATCGCCAGCACCGCGCCAAGCGCCTCGGGATGCGGCGAGGACATGTGGTGCGCGTCGCTGCTGCTGCCCGCGCCCAGGAGGGCGAGGCCTGGCTCCCCGGCGCGACTCCTTTCCAAAAGCGCGAAGCCCGCCGCCTCGCCCACCGAAATCCCGTCGCGCGCCGCGTCGCAGGGACGGCACGCCTGGGGTGAGACAAGGCTCAGGGAGGTGAAACCGCGCAGCGTCATCCGGCACAGGCTGTCGGCGCCCCCCACGACCACCGCGTCGCACACGCCGGTCTCGATCAGATGCACCGCGTCGATGAAGCACCGCGCGCTCGACGCGCAGGCGGCGGAAACGGTCAGCGCCGGGCCGGTGAGGGAAAGCGCCGCGCTCACGTAAGACGCGAGGGAGGACAGGTCATGTGTATGAACATAATCGAAATTCTCCGGCAGCGCACCATTCTCCTGAGCGCGGTACGCGTCTTCCAGCGCCCCGACGCCCGAGGTGCTGGTGCCCACGACGACGCCGATCCGGTCCGCCCCCAGCCGGGCGCGGGCCTCGGCCACCTTCGCCGCGAACCCATCGGTGCGCAGCGCGAGATCGGCGAGCCGGTTGTTGCGGCACTCGTACCGCGCGAGCGAGGGCGGCAAAGCATGGGCTTCCACTCCCGCCACGCGGCCAGTCCAACCCGCCGTGATCCCCTCAAAGGCGCCAGGCGTCAGCCCGCCGCGCCGCTGGTTCAGGGCCTCGAACATCGCCGCCGCGCCGTGCCCCATGGCGCTGACGGCGGTGAGGGCGCGGATCGCCAGGGGCCGCATCAGCGTGCCTCCGCCGCCACTCTTGCCTCACCAGGTGTGGCCTCACCCGCGAACAGGAACGCGAACACCATCGCCGACACGATGCCCACCGCGACCGTGACCCCGATCTCCCGCAGCAAGGGCGTGCGGCAGAAGGCGAGCAGGCCGAAAGTCAACAAACTCATGATGTTACAGGTGAAAAGTGTGCGCAGGGTACGAGACCTTTCTTCCTCGTCGAGCTGTGTCCGGGCGAAAAACAACGCGTAGTTCAGCCCCACCCCGGCGACAAGCTGCAAGGCGATGATGTGCGGCAACGACAGCCGCGCCCCGCTCAGACCGAGCACCGCGACGGTGAGCAGCAGCGCCGCCGCCACCGCGCCCGTGACGCGCAGAAGACGCCATCCGTCGCGCAAGGCCAGCGCCAGAGCCACGAACCCCGCCACCGCCCCCCCCAGAAGCCACCGCCATGCCTGGGCAGTCGCGTGAACCAGCAACTGATCCGCCTCCGCCCGCATGTTCAGCCAGGTCATGTCCCCACCCTCCGGCAGTTCCCGCATCAGCCCGGAGGCGTCGGCGACACCCGTGGGCACGATCAATCCGTACCATGTGCCATCGCGCGCGAACAGGAGCGGGGCGAGGCGTTCCCGCAAAACGGCGCTGCCAATCGTCTCCGGCAGGACGGCGGGCAGGACACGCGCGGCGGCCACGGCGGCGGCGAAGGCGTCGAACGTGCCTGGCTCGAACGGCAGACCCTGGACCGCTGCCTCGATCCGCGCGGCGAACCCTTCCGTCTCCGGCAGCATCGCCCGCCGCGCCTCCTGCCGCGCCACACTGGGCAGC
Source organism: Acetobacteraceae bacterium (assembly GCA_043750075.1). Lineage (GTDB taxonomy): Bacteria > Pseudomonadota > Alphaproteobacteria > Acetobacterales > Acetobacteraceae > Rhodopila. The sequence continues at coordinate 15,497 of JAYVCG010000076.1, forward strand.
AGCCGGGCGGCGGCCTCGGCGCCGGTGAGGGCGCCAGCGCGGATCAGCGCGTCGAGGCGCGGCAGCAAGGCTTCCTCGCGCCGCAGCACGCTCTCGGCGTCCGGTCCCTGAACAATGAGGATCGGTCCGCTGTCCGGCACGCCCAGATCGGCGCGGAGGCTGGCGTCCAGAGCGCGCGCTGCTTCCGGTACCGGGCTGAGGGCGGCGATGTCCTGCTCCGGCGGCGGGCCGTGACCCAAAACCAACAGCAGGGCGGCCGCGGCGACCAGCGGCAGGGCGAGGAAACGCCAGGCGCGTAGCCGTTCCAGCCGCCGCAGCCGCGCCGGGTCTCCGGCCGAAACAGGCGCCAGATTGGCGGCCACGATCAGCGGCGGCAGCACCCACCGCGTCACCGCCGCCGCCGTCAGCACGCCGATGACGGAGAACAGCCCAAGCTGACTCAGGCCGGGAAAGCCGGAAAAGACCATGCCGGTCAGCCCAAGCGCCGCCGTCACCACGGCCAGGGTGAACGCCGTGCCGATGCGGCGCAGCGTGGCGGGCGCGGGTTCGCCGCGTTTGCGGTGCCCGATCAGCAGCACCGGATAATCCACGCTGACGCCCAGCATGGTCATGCCGAAGCCGAGGGTGATGCCGTGGACGAAGCCGAACGCCAGTTGCACCGCCAGCGCGGCGAGGGCGATGCTGGCCACGACTGGCACCGCGATCGCCGCCATCACCCAGGGCGAGCGGAAGCGCCAGACCAGCAGCGCCGCGGCCAGCAGCGTGGAGACGATGGACAAAAGCCGCACGTCGCTCCGGATCGCGTGCGCCGCGCCATGCGCGAACACCGCCGGTCCGGACAGCAGCAATCGCGCCTGACCCGGCCGCGCGGCGGCGAAGGCGGCGTCCACCGCGGCGAGCGTCTCGTCCTGCGCGTGGATGTCGAGGCCGCCGGCCCTGATCCGCGCGATCAGCAAGGCCCGCTCCGGGATGTTGGGACGAGAGGGCGCGAACCAGACGCCGTGCCGGGTCTCGACCGTGGTGGCGCCGCGGGCCGACAGCGCCAGCGCCAGGAACGCGCCGGTCGGATCGGCGAACCCGAACCGTTCGAGCAGCGGCGCGGCGGCGCCATGCAAGCCCGTCAGCAGCCGCTCGAACCCGCGGCGCAGGCCGTCCTGGCTGAAATCCTCCGCCGTGAGAGTGGGCGATAGCAGATAGCGATGGCCGAACAGCCAGGACAGCTCCGTGTCGCTGATGAGGTTCTGGCCGTTGGTGGCGAAGGCGAAACGGCCGCTCTGGCGCAGCCCTTCCGCCAGAGCGCCGGAAATCCGGGCGAGTTCGGCGGAAGGGGCGCCCTCGATGCCCGCCAGGATCAGGCTGGTGGCGGCGCCGGTGCGGATTTCCGCGCGCATCAGCCGGGTGGCCGCGTTGTCTCCGGCGGGGATGAAGTCGCTCATGTCGGCGCGGAG
>JAYVCG010000077.1:0-5731 GCA_043750075.1 Acetobacteraceae bacterium
GATCCCACCGGGATCTGGTGGAGGCGCCGGGCACTGCCCCCGGGTCCACAACGATTATTCCACGCACCGTTTATCACCATAGTCAGCAAGCTGACAGGACGGGATATAGGCGCTCCGGTGGGGAAAGGGAAGGGGTGGTTCGGGGAACGGGTGCTGTTTTCAGAAGCCCCCGGCTGGGTTAGGTATCTCCACATGCCCCTGACCGAAGCCCAACGCGCGGAAATCGCCGCGCTCCGCGCCCAGACCGCCACCACCGCGCGCCCGACGGTGCCCGCGCTGGAGGCCATGCTGGGCGTGCCACTGGAGGTGCTGGATCACGGTTTCGTCCGCGTCATCGACTACATGGGCGACGACGCGGCGATCGTGCAGGCGGCGCGGGTATCCTACGGACGCGGCACGCGGCGCGTGTCGGAGGATACCGGGCTGATCCGCTATCTGATGCGCCACCGGCATTCGACCCCGTTCGAGATGTGCGAGATCAAATACCACGTCAAACTGCCGATTTTCATCGCGCGGCAGTGGATCAGGCACCGCACGGCCAACGTCAACGAATATTCTGCAAGGTATTCAATCCTAGACAAGGAATTTTATATTCCTAGCTCTGAACACCTCGCCGCGCAGTCGGCCAGCAACCGCCAGGGCCGCGGTGAAGTGCTGGCGGGCGATGAGGCGGCGGAAGTTCTGGCCCTGCTCCGTGACGACGCCAGCCGGAATTACGACCACTACGCCGCCATGCTGAATGAGACCGCGGACGGCGCCCCCGCCGATCCCTCCCGCCTGGGCCTCGCGCGCGAACTGGCGCGGATGAATTTGACGCTCAATACATACACGCAGTGGTACTGGAAGACGGACCTGCACAACCTGTTCCACTTCCTGTCGCTGCGCGCCGACCCGCACGCGCAATACGAAATCCGCGTCTACGCCGAGGCGATGGCGCGGACCGTCGATGCCTGGGTGCCCATCGCCGCGGCCGCCTTCCGCGATTACCGGCTGGGGGCGGCGACACTCTCGGCGGGGATGCTGGACGTGGTGAAACGGAGACTGGCGGGGGAGACGGTGACGCAGCCGGACAGCGGGCTGAACCGGCGGGAGTGGACAGAGTTGATGGGAGTACTGGGACAGGCGGAGTAAGTGGAGACAATCATTTCGCTTCCGTCGCCGTGTGGCATGCACGGCCTGCCTGGATAATGTAATGACGGCCCCTCACCCGCTCCGCGACACGCCGCATCATGGATACGAGATGCTTCCCGCCACCGTCACGCAATGCGCTGTTCTCGCCGGTGGGCTTGGCACTCGTCTCGGTTCCCTCACGCGGTCCACGCCCAAGCCGTTGCTGAGCCGGGGCGGACGGCCCTTCCTCGCGTGGCTGTTGCGTGAACTGAGCCGCTTTGGCGTCAGGGAGTTCCTGCTGCTGACCGGGCATCTCTCGGAGGAAATCGAGCGGGCCTTGCCGGCGATCGAGGCCATGCTCCCGCGCCGGGTGACGATCACCATTTCCCGCGAGCCGGTCCGCGCCGGTACCGGCGGCGCCCTGTATCACGCGCGCGATCATCTGCGGGAGCGTTTCCTGTTGTGCAACGGCGACTCGCTGTTCGACGCCAATCTGGGGGCGCTGCTGGCCGCTGCGGCGGCGGACAGTCCCGGCGTCATGGGGCGCCTGCTGTTGCGCGCTCTGCCCGATGTATCGCGCGCGGGCGTCGTGACGCTGGAGGGCGGCCGGATCACGACCTTCCAGGAACGGCCGTCTTCCGGCGGGCCGGGCATCATCAACGCGGGTGTGGGTGTGTTTCAGCGCGGGCTGTTGGATGCCCTGGCGCCGGTTTGCTCGCTGGAAGCCGATGTCCTGCCCATGCACGCCGCCGCGGGCGCGCTGCGCGGAACACTGGCGGAAGGATATTTCCGCGACATCGGCGTGCCGGGGGATTTCGATCGCGCCGATGACGAATTACGCGCGCTGCGCGGCAGACGGGCGCTGTTCCTGGACCGTGACGGGGTGATCAACGCCGATCATGGCTATGTCGGCTCCCGCGCGCGGTTCGACTGGGTGGACGGGGCGTTGGACGCGATCCGCCATGCCGCCGCGTCCGGCTGGCATGTGTTCATCGTCACCAACCAATCGGGTGTCGCCCGCGGCCTGTACGATGAGGCGGCGGTGACGGACCTGCTGGATTGGATCGGCGAGGAAGCGCGGCGGCACGGCGGCACCATCGACGACACCCGCCATTGCCCGTTCCACCCGGACGCCAGCGTGCCCGCCTACCGGGCATGGAGCGACTGGCGCAAACCGGCGCCCGGCATGGTGCGCGATCTGATCCGCGCCTGGGAACTCGACCCGGCGCGGTGCGTCCTGATCGGCGATCAGGCGAGCGATCTTCAGGCCGCCGCCGCCGCCGGCATCGCCGGTCATCGTTTCGAGGGCGGAAACCTGTTGTCATTCCTGCGCCCGATCCTGGATAAGACAGCCTGATCCGAAGGGAGAGCCGCGATGCGGGACACAGGGACGACGATCCGCGCCCGCGTTCCCCTGCGCCTGGGACTGGCGGGCGGCGGCACGGATCTCAGCCCCTATTGCGACACCTTCGGCGGGGCGGTGCTGAACACCACGATAGACCGCTACGCCTACGCGATCATCGAGCCCGCCAGGGATGGGCGGCTGCATTTCATCGCCCCCGATCTCGATCTGACCGAGACATTCGAGACCGACCTCGCGGCGATCCAGACTTCCCGTCTGCCGTTGCACGCCGCGGTGACGGCACGGATGCTGACGGAGTTCAGCGGCGGCTGGGTGCCCGCCATCCGCGTTACCTCCTTCGTGGACGCGCCGCCGGGGTCCGGGCTTGGCTCGTCCTCCGCGCTGGTCGTGGCGCTGGTGGAAGCCTTCCGCGCCATGCTCGCCGCTCCCCTGGGCCTGTACGACGTGGCGCGTCTCGCCTTCGCCATCGAGCGGGTCGATCTCGGCCTCGCGGGGGGAAAGCAGGACCAGTATTCCGCGACGTTCGGCGGTGTGAATTTCATTGAATTTCACGCCAACAACCAGGTGATCGTCAATCCGTTGCGGGTTCCGGCCGGTGTGCTGAATGAACTGGAGATTTCCCTGATCATTTGTTTCTCCGGTGTCTCCCGCCGCTCCGACGCCATCATCGCCGAACAGCAACGCCGCATGATCGTCGCCACCGATCCGGCGATCGACAATCTGCACGCGCTAAAAAGCGACGCGATCGAAATGAAGGACGCACTGCTGCGCGGTCAGATCCCGCGCATGGCGAAGTTGCTCAACAAGTCGTGGGAGGCGAAGAAACGCACCGCCAGCGGCATTAGCTCCGATACGATCGAGGCCCTGTACGAACGCGCCTTCGCCGAGGGCGCGACCGGCGGCAAGGTCTCCGGCGCCGGGGGCGGGGGGTTCCTGATGTTCCTCGTGCCGCCTGGGCGCCGGATGGCGGTGATCCGGGGGTTGAACGCGCTTGGCGGCATGGCCACCGGGGTTCATCTGACCCAGACCGGCGCTGAATCCTGGTCTGTTTGACGGCGCGTCTCCAACGGATGGCCGCGCGTCACGCGGCTCCCGGCACGGGAGTCTTGTCAGGATACAAACACCACGCCGCCGCCGCGCAGCGCCAACACTCCGGCTTGCGGGCCTTGCAGACATACCGGCCGTGCAGGATCAGCCAATGATGCGAGGGGCGTAACAACGCGGAGGGAATGCGCTTCACCAGCCCATCCTCCACCGCGCGCGTGGAGGCGCCCGGTGCCAGGCCGGTGCGATTGCCCAGTCGGAAGATGTGGGTATCGACGGCCATGGTGCTCTCGCCGAAAGCCACGTTCAGCACCACGTTGGCGGTCTTGCGGCCGACGCCAGGCAGGGCTTCCAGCGCCTCGCGCGCGTGCGGAACTTCGCCCCCATGTTTCTCCAGCAATTGCCGCGACAGTTCCACGACGTTGCGCGCCTTGCCCTGCCACAGTCCGATGGAACGGATGTGCCGCCCCACGCCGTCCACGCCCAGACGGACCATCGCCTCGGGGGTGGGCGCGTCGGTGAACAATCCGCGCGTGGCCTTGTTCACCGACACGTCGGTCGCCTGCGCCGACAACACGACGGAGACGAGCAAACTGTAGGGCGTGGTGTAATCGAGTTCGGTTTCCGGTTCCGGGTTGGCGGCCGCGATGGCCTCGATGAACGCGCGCACCGCGGCCAGCGTCATCTGTTTCGGTCTGGCGGGTTTTTTGGCCTTGGGGTCAGTCGAAACCAAGAAATCCCTCCGCTTCCCGGATCGGCCGCGCGGCGCGCAGCCTCGCGAGGTCCGGCACGGGCCGCGCCGTCCGCGCGTCCCCCGCCAGCAGCGTTTCCAGCGCATGCGCCACCGCCAGCACGCAGGCGTCTCCCCCGCGCGGGCCGACGATCTGCAACCCGAACGGCATCCCGTGCCGGTCGAGCCCCACCGGCAGCGAGACCGCCGGATGTCCGGGCAGCGTCACCGCGTAGGCCAGGGCCAGCCAGTGGAAATACGTCCGGGTCGGTTTACCGTCGATCTCCGCCGGGAAAAGCTCCCGCCACGAGCGCGGGCTGATGGTGATCGAGGGCGTGATGATCACGTCGTGGTGCCGGAAAAAATCCTGCCAGCGCCGGTAGATCTGGGTTTGCAGCGTCATCGCCCATGCCACGTCGGCGGCGGTGTACCGCTGGCCCTCCGCGACATTGGCGCGCACGTTGGGGCCGACATCCTGAGGCCGGTCGCGCACCTTGCCGGCATGGGCGGACAGGAAAGGCAGGGCGCGCAGTACCTCGAACGATTCATCGGTGCCGGTGCAATCCGGGGTGGCGTCCTCGGCATGGGCGAACACGTGGCGAAACAATCCGGTTTTCTCCGCGAAGACCTCCGCGATGTGGCGTTCCGTGGGCGCGAAGCCGAAATCCGGGGTCAGCGCGACCCGCAATGTGGACAGATCGACCGGAGCGGGCGGGTAAAACTCCCCCGCGTGCCGCATCGCACGGCCATGCGCCGTGTACGCCAGGGGATCGCGCGCATCGTCGGACGCGATGGCGCCCAGAAGCAGGCATGTGTCCGCCACGGTCCGCGCCATCGGGCCGAGTACCGGCAGATTGCTCCAGCCAATGCCCCGCTTGTCGGACGGCACCAGCCCAGGCGAGGGGCGGAAGCCAACGATGCCGCAGAACGAAGCCGGATTGCGCAGCGAGCCGCCCGTGTCCGAGCCCGTGCACAGCGGCACCATGCCCGCCGCCAGCGCCACCGCCGAGCCGCCCGACGATCCGGCGCAGGATTTGTCCGGATCGAACGGATTGGTGGTCACGCCATACACGGCGTTGCGCGTGTTGGCGCCGGCGCCGAACTCCGGCGTGTTGGTCTTGCCGGTCACGATGGCGCCCGCCGCGCGGACGGCGGCGACGATGCGTTCGTCCTCGGCGGGAATGTGGTCCTTGTAGATCACGCTGCCATGAGTGGTGAGAAGCCCGGCGGTTTCCTCCAGATCCTTGATGCCGATCGGCAGACCATGCAGCGCGGGCAGAGGCTCGCCGCGTGTCACGGCTTCATCCGCCCGCCGCGCCGTTTGGCGGGCGCGGTCGAAATCGCGGGCGGGCATCGCGTTGACGGCGTGGTCCACCAACTCGATCCGGGCGATGCAACTGGCCAGCAGTTCCGAGGGCGCCAGGCGTTTGGCGCCAATCAGGCGCCGTGCCTCGACGGCGGTGAGATCGCAGGGTTCGGTCATG
>JAYVCG010000078.1:0-5184 GCA_043750075.1 Acetobacteraceae bacterium
TCGGCGATGGGGATGAACACGGCGGGCGAGATGTCTCCCCGGACAGGATGGCGCCAGCGCGCCAGCGCCTCGAACCCCGTGATGTCCAGCGTCTCGCAGGAAAACTGCGGTTGCAGGCGCAGTTCCAGTTCCTTGTTTTCCAGGGCGCGCCGCAGATCGCTTTCCATCATGCGGTGTTCCTCGAACGCGGCCATCATCGCCGGGGCGAACACGCGCGCGCGCCCACGCCCCGCCTTTTTCGCGCGGCTGAGTGCTATGTCCGCATGGCGGAACAAGGTGGCCGTGTCGCGGCCGTCGCGGGGATGGAACGCGATCCCCATGCTGGCGCCCAGACGCACCTGCTGGCCATGCACGATGACGGGCTGGGACAGCAGGCGGGGAATGTAATCGGCCAGGGCCGCGATCGTCGCCTCGTCATCCGGCACGTCCAGGAACAGCAGGAACTCATCGCCGCCAAGGCGGGCCACCACGTCCTGGTCCGCGCCCAGTTCGCGTAACCGCCCGGCGACCTCGACCAGCACCGCGTCCCCGGCCTCATGGCCCAGGGTGTCGTTGATGTCCTGAAAACCGTCGAGATCGAACAGAATGAGCGCGGCGGTGGACCGGGGACCCGTCCTTTCATTGATCGATGCTTGCACGAGCGAGGTCGCGTGCCAGCGATTGGGCAGTCCGGTCAGCGGATCATGGTGGGTCAGGAACGCGATCCGGGCCTCGGCCATGCGGCGCGCGGTGCGGTCGGTGCCGATCAGGATCGTGCCGTCATGCTTCAGGGCATGGCGGGTGATGTGGACCGCGCCGCCATCCTCGCGCCGGGTTTCCTCATCCTGGGCCGCCGCCGTCAGAGGTTCCGTTTTCAAGGACACCCCCGTCAGGGCCTTGCCCGCCTCATTGACGGCGGTGACGGTGCCGTCGGCCCGTTCCACCCGCACGCCATGTTCGGTGTTGGCGAGCAGGACGGTCAGGATATCGGCGGTCATGTCGGCCCGCCGCCGCCTGACCCGCCAGAGCCAGCCGGTCAGTGCGATCAACCCGGTCGCGAGCATGGTGGTGGCGATGATCTTGCGCCGCAGCGACTGCCACCGGGTGAACAGCGCGTCGTGGCTGACGCTGGCCAGCACGATGAGCGGCATGTCCCGCAAATGCTGATGGGCATGCAGGCGATTCTGACCCTCAGGCAGGCTGACACCGCTTCCCACACCTTCGGCGCTCGCGTGGATCGTGCGCGACAGCGCCGCGTCCAGAAGGCGGTTCCCCACGATGCCGCGCAGCGCCGGAGTGCGCGACAGCACGATGTCCGCCTCGGTGAGCAGCATCATGGAACCGCCGGGCATCTCCAGCGAGGGGGGGAGATACGACAAGGCCTCGCTGTCCAGGGAAATCATCACCAATCCGGCGAAGGCGCCATCCGGCTTCGTGATCCGCCGCGCGATGGGGATGAGCAGGGCACGCCCGTCCTTGTCCGGAACCGGCTCGCCGATCACTGGTTCGTCGGGCGCGTTTTCGAGGCGGGCCATCAGAGTGGGCCATCCGGTCGTGCTGGCGCCCGGAGAGGCGGCGATGACATGACCATCCGGCGCCAGTACGGCGGCGCCGCCGGGATACCGGGTCATGTCCCACCGGCCGGGCGTCAGTTCAGGGGTCTGAGCGGTCTCCGCCATGCGCAGGTCGTGCAAAACCTGATCGGCCTCCGTCAGCACCCGGCGTATTCTGCCCGCGGCCTCCTGGACCTGATAGGTGATGAATTCGAATGCGACGGTCTCTCGTTCCTGATAGATATGGCGCGACAGCCAGAACCCCGCCCCCCATACCAGAAACAGCAGGCAACCGAGGGTGATCAGACCAGGGTAGCGGCCATGCGGAAGGGTGGCCGTCACGCCCAGGGCGTGATGCGTGAGTGTCTTTGTTGGATGGGTCATGCCAGTTGTCTCAACTCACCAGGCCTGGATGCGGGCCAGGCATTAGAGAGGGGAGGGCATGACGGTGTGGTTTCAGGTCATTCCGGCGTGAGGGTGATCACGGATATCACCAGATGGATCTGGCGGCTGCTCCCGGCCTGAGGGTGCCTTAATCTTTATTCCGAAAGATTTTTCCTGGTCTCATCGGCCCGTTGGTGAAGGACACACACGACCCGTCATGATCCGTTTTTTTCTCCTCCCGTTGCTTGCCGCCGTTCTTGTCCTTGCTTTCCCCGATCCGGCCCGAAGCAGCGAAAGCGCGCCCGCCGTCAGCAAACGCACCACCGCGACGCTGATCACCGAGGCTGACAGCGTGGGTCCGGACGGGCGGGTGCGGGTCGCGCTGCGGCTGCGCATGGCCGAGGGATGGCATACGTACTGGCGCAACCCTGGCGAGGCCGGTGTGCCCCCGGAACTGACGCCGTCCCTGTCTCCCGGCGCCACCGCCGGTCCGATCGACTGGCCGATGCCGGAGCGGATCGTGGAAAACGCGATCATGACCTATGGCCATGCCAACGAGGTCCTGCTGCCGTTCACCGTGACGCTGGACCGGGGAGTGGACGCGGTCTCCGGGCAGGTCCAGGCCAACTGGCTGGTTTGCAAGGACATTTGCGTGCCGGAGGAAGCCTCGTTCCCAATCGGCCTGTCCCGTGGAACCGGCGCCCCCTCCACACAGGCTCCCCTGTTCCAGGTCCATGACCGCGCCCGCCCGCGCCCCTCTCCCTGGGCCGCCACCATCGCGTCCGATGGCACGCTGTCCGTGCGGGGACGGGAACTGAGCCCCTCCACCGTGACCGATGCCTGGTTCATCCCCGATGAGCCCGGTCAGATCGTCGATAACGCGCCCCAGACACTGACGCCCGGCGAAGGCGGCTTCACCCTGGGCCTGAAACGAGTGAAGCAATCTGGGCCGGAAACGGCTTTGCATGGCGTGCTGTCCGTGCGGGATCGTGGCGGCGCGCACACCAATGTGACGCTGACGGCGGCACCTGGCGCGCTGCCCCCGCCAGCGGCGCCGCCCCTGCCTGCCGCACCGCTTGGGCAGGTTCTGGCATTCGCGTTTCTGGGCGGGCTGATCCTCAATCTGATGCCGTGCGTGTTTCCCATCCTGGCGATGAAGGCGGTGGGTTTCGCCGCCCTGCTGTCCCGTGGCCAGGCGCGGGGGCGCGCGGCCGCTTACACCGCCGGAGTGATCGTGACTTTCATGGGCATGGCGCTGCTTTTGCTGCTCGCCCGTTCGGCCGGCACGGCGGTGGGATGGGGGTTCCAGTTCGCCTCGCCGGTCTTCGTCGCCGCGATGGCCTGGATTTTGTTCGCGGTCGGTCTGAACCTGTCCGGTGTGCTGCGAATCGGCGGCGGGTTCACCGGCGCCGGTGAGGGGCTGGTGGCGCGTGGCGGACAATGGGGCGGCCACTGGGGCGATTTCTTCACCGGCATGCTGGCCGTCCTGGTCGCCACCCCCTGCACCGCGCCGTTCATGGGCGTGGCCATCGCCGCCGGTCTGGCGGCCCCGCCTTTGGTGACATTGCTGGTTTTCCTCACCATGGGACTCGGTCTGGCGGCGCCCTATCTGGCGCTGGCGCTGGTCCCCTCGTTGCATCGGCTCATGCCCAGACCAGGGGCATGGATGGAAGTGTTCCGCCAGTTTCTGGCTTTCCCGATGTACGGGGCGGCGGTCTGGCTGTCCTGGGTGATCAGCCAGGAAAGCGGCCCCTCCGGCGTGCTGGTGACCGCGAGCGGCTTCGTCCTGGTGGGTTTCGCCGCCTGGAGTCTGGGAGTCGCGCGCGACGCGGGTGCGAAGGGACGCTGGCTGGGCCGCCTGGGGGCGGCGTGCGCCATGGGAATCGCCGTGGTGTCACTGACGGGACTCGGGACCACGCCCCTCGCGACGTCCGCTGAACGGGACACCGAGACTTTCACCCCGGCGCGGCTCGCCGCGTTACGGGCGGAGGGACGGCCGGTTTTCGTCAACCTGACCGCTGCATGGTGCATCACCTGCCTTGTCAACGAACGCATGGCGATCCGTCCGGAGGCGGTGCGTCAGGCGTTCGCCGCCAGACGCGTGGCTTATCTGAAAGGCGACTGGACCCGGCAGGACCCGGCGATCACCGCTTTGCTGCGGGAGCAGGGACGCGATGGTGTGCCCTTATACTTATATTATGCGCCCAACGCGTCCGCCGCCGAGATATTGCCGCAAATCCTGACGGAAAGCCTGGTGCTGGCGGTAGTGGGCCGCGCCTCATAATCGTCTGGTGAGACGCAACCACAGGATTAAACTCGCGTCGTACGGGAGGGCGGGAATTTCCCGCAGCCGCCAGTACCAGCGTTTCCAGAACACCGCCGCGGCGTGCGCCGGGAAGGGTGGACAAGGACGGGCAGCCATGCCCGCCAAACATAGCAATGTCAGGCAGCGAGGCATGTGATACGCGCTGGTCGCCACCATGACGGGTCCGTTCAATCCATGCTCGCGCATCAGGCGGCATACCGCGCGGACCGATGACAGCGTGTCGGTGGCGGTCTCCTCAAGGAGGATTCTGTCGCTCTGAACACCGGACTCCCGTAACAAAGCCGCCATGACGGAAGCTTCGGAAGGGCCGTGCCGTCCGATGCCTCCCGTGGGTATGAACACCGCGCCGGGATGGTTCCGGGCATGGGCCAGAGCGGTCTCGACCCGGCGGCGCAGGGCGCCACTCGGCTGCCCATCGGGACGAACGGCGGCTCCGAAAATGAGGATTGTCATCGTCCTGTGATTTGGCATCAGATTTCCCATAGAAAACAATCCAGAAGACGCTATAATGCCCGCGTCCTGCGCGGCGCGGCTCTGGGTGTCGAGCTGATGCAGGGTACAGACTCAACCCTAGGGGGACTCACATGCGTTTTGTCTCGACTCGCTGGTCGCTTGGCGCGGCCGGCCTACTTTCGGCTCTCGCGCTGGCGGCTTGCTCTACTGAACCGAAGCCGATGCCCGTCATGGCGCCGCAGCCCGTGGTGACAATGGCTCCGCCTCCGATGGCCGCGCCGGTTGTCCGCAAGCGGTACATCAAGAAGCGCCACATGACGAAGAAGCGCCACATGAAGAAGAAGCGCTGGGTGCGCCGTACCCGCCGCTAATCGGGTACAGCTGGGCGGCAAAACCGCCTTGACATCCAACCCCCGCGGTTCCCAGGCTTCGTTCGCACGCGACGAAACCTGGGCAACCGTGGGAGTGATGAGCCTTGAAATCACTGAC
>JAYVCG010000079.1:0-3330 GCA_043750075.1 Acetobacteraceae bacterium
GGGGCTGAAACACCTGATCTGGGATCCGCGCGTGTCGGTCTGCGTGATCGAGGGCAGCATCCGTAGCGGCAACGGCATGATCCGCATGGGCCAGATCAAAATGGACCGCCCGTTCACCGCCGCGGATTATTACGATCTCAGTATTTATGAGAAGGTGCTGGCCAAACACCCGGATCTGTTCGCCGGGCTGCCGCCGCTGCCCATCCGGATCGAGGACTGCAAGGGCAAACTGGACTGAACGGTCAAGGGCATCCCAGCACATGGCATCCCAAAGCATGACGCCCCCCGGCATGGCGCCCGATAAAATCTCCGTCTCCGGCTTCCGGCATTTCTTCCAGACGGAAGACGGTCCCGTGCAGGCCACGGGCCAGATCGACCTGTCGATCCGGCAAGGCGAGTTCGTCACCCTGGTCGGGCCCAGTGGCTGCGGTAAGACGACGCTGCTGAAGGCCATCGCGGGGTTCATCCGGCCCTCGGAAGGCACCATCCTGTGCGACGGCGTGCCCGTCACCGGGCCGGGACGCGAACGCGGCGTGGTGTTCCAGGAACTGGCGATCCTGCCCTGGCGCACGGTGCGGCGGAACATCGCGCACGGCCTGGAAATCGCCCGCGTGCCCAGAGCCGAACGCGAACAGACCGTCGCCCGCCTGATCGCCCTGATGGGGCTGGCGGGATTCGAGGACCGCTATCCGCACGAACTCTCCGGCGGCATGCGCCAGCGCGTCGCCGTCGCCCGCACCTGGGCCGCCGACCCCGAAATCATCCTGATGGACGAACCCTTCGCCGCCGTGGACGCGATGACGCGGCTGACGTTGCAGGAGGAACTCGCCCGCCTCTGCGCCGCCACCCAAAAGACGGTGTTCTTCATCACCCACAGCGTCGAGGAAGCCGTCTTCCTCGCCGACCGCGTGCTGGTGATGACCAAACGGCCCGGCACCATCAAGGCCGTGCTGGACGTGCCGCGCCAGAACGCCGGCGGCCGCGACTGGGACAGCTTCACCGCCGACCCGGTGATGCGCGGCATCGCCGGGCAGGTGATGCATCTGGTCCACGCGGAACGGGTGGCGTGAGGGGTGATGGGACGGCTGGCGTCCTGGCCCGCATGGCCAGAGGCGCATGGCCAGAGGCGCGGCCCTGGCTGATCTCAGGCGGTGCGATACAGCGCGGCGAGCGGCACGCTGAAACCGATGCTTTCCAGTGTCACGGTATCGCCTGCCATCAGTGGCAGCGGGTTGTCCGGCCACGCGCCATCTTCTTCCCGGCGCAGTAATTCGGCGCGGATGCCCGCCGTGTGGAGCACGAGAATTTCCTTCAGACCGGGAATCGTGGTGTAGCTCCAGACATTGTTCCATGTGTCCGCCTCATTCGATGGCGACAGGATTTCGATCACCACGAGCGGTTCGCGCAGCACCTTGTCGTCGGGCTTCCATGCGCCACAGGTGATCGCGATGTCGGGCACGCGCACATTGAAACCCGCCCGGACCCTGGGTTGAATGCCCGCCTCGGTGATGACACGGCACGCCGGGCGCGTTTCGGCCAAATGGTTGCCGGTCAGCCGCGCGGTTTCGGCCTGGATCGCGCCATGCCGCGGCGCCGACGGCGCCATCGCGCGCGGGATGCCGTCGATCAGTTCCCACCGGTCGCTCTCCGCCGGGTTCCAGGCGAGGAACTCGGCCACCGTCATGGGCAGCGGGCGGGATGCGGCGCTCATGCGGTTCTCCGGAGGCAGAGTGGTATTCGTGCCATGGTTGTCATTCTTCAGGTCGTCTGCGATCATGGTATTATACCGGATTCCACGCGCCGCTCCATCGCCCTCCCTCAACCGGCCCATCCCCTTTTACACCCCGCGACGCCCGCCCGGTCCGGTTCATCCTTGACGTGCCCGCGTCCCGCCGTCATATGGCCCGTTCCGAATGGCCCAAAGGTGCAGACCAGAATGTCGCGACGCTGTGAGATAACCGGCAAAGGCGTGTTGAGTGGCAACAACGTCAGCCACGCGAACAACAGAACCCGCCGCCGGTTCCTTCCCAATCTGCAAATCGCCTCCCTCCTCTCCGAGACCCTGGGCCAGCAGATCCGTCTGCGGATTTCGACCAGGGCGATCCGGACGATCGAGCACAATGGCGGCATCGACGCGTTCCTGCTGGGGACCAATGCCTCCAAGCTGACCGTCAAGGGCCAGGCGCTGAAGCGCAAGCTCAACCGGGCGAAGACGAAGCAGGCCGCTACCGCCCAGGCGTCCTGACGCCGCGCGGTTTCCGTTCGGCCGCCTGTCCGGATGTCTCGGTAACCCCAGGTTCCCCCAGACCTGGGGCTATTGCTGTTCGGCGCCGTCACACCACCAGGAACGGCAGCAGGGCATCCAGCCGCCGCCGTCCGTCCGGGGTCGCGGTCAGGCGTCCGTCGTGCCAGGTGACATAGCCTTCCTCCGTGGCACGCCGCAGCGCCCCGGCGTCGAGGGCGCTTTCCAGGGAACGTCCGGTGCGGGCGAGGAAGCGGTCCGCCGCGATGCCCTCGGCCAGACGCAGACCCATCAACAGCATTTCGCGCGTGGTTTCCTGGGGCGTCAGAGGGGTTTCCTCCGTCAGGCCGTGCCCGCCGCGCTCCACGCGATCGGCCCAGGGTTCGGGCGCGCGATGGCGGCGGGTGGCGAGAAGGCGGCCGCCGAGGGTGATCCGGCCATGCGCGCCAGGCCCGATCCCGGCGTAATCGCCATAGCGCCAATAGCGCAGATTGTGCCGGCTCTCAGCACCCGGTCTGGCGTAGTTGGAGATTTCGTAGGGCAGCAGCCCGAATCGCGCCGCTTCCTCCGCCGTGGCGTCGTACAGCGCGGCGGCGAGGTCTTCCTCCGGCAGCACGATTTCGCCCCGCCGGTGCAGCGCCTCGTATGCCGTTCCGGGTTCGATGGTGAGCTGGTACAGCGATAAATGATCCGCCGCCAGCGTCAGCGCGCGGCGCAATTCGTCCCGCCAGGCCGGGATCGTCTGGCCGGGCCGCGCGTAGATCAGATCGAAGGAAATCCGCGGAAACAGCCCCCGCGCGATCTCCAGCGCCGCCACCGCCTGGGCCACGGAATGACGCCGTCCCAGACTGTCCAGCGCCGTGGCGTCCAGGCTCTGGATGCCGATGGAGATACGGTTGACCCCGGCCTCGCGCAGCGCCGACAGGCGGGAAATCTCGATGCTGGTCGGATTGGCCTCCAGCGTGACCTCCATGCCGGGTACGGGATCGAACAGTGTCCGCGCGTCCTCCAGCAGCAGCGCCACCGTCTCCGGGTCCATCAAACTGGGCGTGCCGCCGCCGAAGAAGATCGAGCCAAGCGGGCGGCGG
>JAYVCG010000080.1:0-9125 GCA_043750075.1 Acetobacteraceae bacterium
GGGGATCAGCGCCGTGCATTGCCACAACCCGATGCACAGCGCGTCCAGCGGCGTCAGCGTCCAGAGTTCGCGCTGGCCGCGGCCGCGCAGCCGCTCGCCAGACAGCAGCAGCAACCCGTTCACCACCAGGAACGAGGCCGCGACGATGGGGGAGGCGAACAGGCCGCGGATGTATCGCTCCAGTAACAGCCCGGTGAGCGCCGCCGGGAGCGTGGCGATGATGATGAGCAAGGTGACGCGGCGGCTCTCGCGCACCATCAGTGGCTCGGCGCGGCCGATGCAGCCGAGGAACAACATCCACCAGTCGCGCCAGAAGAAGCACAGCAGCGCGATGGCGGTGCCGAGATGCAGCATCACGACGAAGGGCAGGAACGCGGCGGCGCGCTGGTCTATCCCCGATTGCAACAGCGCCGGCAGCACCACCGCGTGGCCAAGGCTACTGACGGGGAACAGTTCGGTGGCCCCTTGCAGGATGGCGATCAAAATGGCCTGGATGGCGTTCATGTGAGATTCCCATGCGAATCGGCGTCTGGCGTGATGGAACAGGCGAAGTGGCGTCTCTCGTGGCATGGACGGTGAACAATGGACACCCACGATCACGACGCTCCTGGTCACAAAGCCCCCGGTCACGACGATGGCCACGATCACGAAGCCCACGGTCACAATGACGGGCACGCGCATGGCGGCGGACACGATCACCACGCTCCTCACGCCCATGCCCACCACGGCCACGCCCATGCGCCGGCCCGGTACGACCGGGCGTTCGCGATTGGCGCCGGGGCCAATCTGGCGTTCGTCCTCGCCGAGGCGGGGTTCGGGTTCGCCGCCAACTCCGTCGCCCTGATCGCCGATGCCGTCCACAACCTTGGCGACGTACTGGGCCTGCTGCTCGGGTGGGCCGCGGTCTGGCTGCACCGCAGGCCGCCCACGCGGCGGCGCACCTATGGCTGGGGACGATTCTCCATCCTGGCGGCGCTGGCCAACGCGGCGATCCTGCTGATCTCCACCGGCGCCATCCTGATCGAGGCCCTGCACCGGATCAACGATCCAGCACCCGTCGCCTCGGGCACGGTGATGCTGGTCGCGGGGATCGGCATCCTGGTCAATGGCGGCTCGGCGCTGCTGTTCAGGGGCGGGCATGGGGATCTGAACATCCGCGCCCAGTACCTCCACCTCGCCGCCGATGCCGCCGTTTCCCTGGGCGTGGTGCTGGCGGCGCTGGCGATGCGGCTGACAGGGTGGCACTGGCTCGACCCGGCGGCCAGCCTGGTGATCGCCGCGGTGATCGTCCGGGGCACCTGGAGCACCCTGCGCGAGGCCACCGATCTGGCGCTGGACGCCGTGCCCGCCGGGGTCTCCCAGGACGCGGTGCGCGACTGGCTGATGGCGCGGCCCGGCGTGATCGAGGTGCATGACCTGCACATCTGGGCCCTGAGCACGACCGAGACCGCGCTGACGGCGCATCTGGTCCACGCCACCCCGCCCGGAGACCACCGCCCGCACGATCTGGCCGCCGAACTGCGCCGCCGCTTCGGGATCAACCACGCGACGGTGCAGATCGAAAGCGACGCCGATGCCGCCCTGTGCCGGTTACGCCCGAACGACGTGGTGTAGCCACCCGCCGCCCCTGAAAAAACAAGACCGGAAAAACAAGACCGGGACGCTGCCAGGCGTCCCGTCTGTTTCCTTTCAACGAACCCTCAGCGCACCGCTTCCGCGATCGGCGCGGCGAGGCTTTGCGCGATGCAGGAAAACAACTGGCGCGTGACGCTCAGCCGTTCCGCGTCATCCCGCGCGCCGAGGTTCAGGGTCTTGTCCTCGTTCCACCCGCGCATCATGTCATGGCGGCGTAACACGGGCACGTTGTTATCGGCGGCGGCGTGCAGCAGCTTCTGCCGGTAGGGCTCGATGCGGGCCATCCGCTCCGGCGCGGGCATGAAGGGCGCGTCCAGCAGGATCAGGTCCGCGCCGCCGTTGCGCACCGCGTCGATCCCGATTTGCAAGGCCGCGCCAAAACCGGCGGGATCGGAGCGTTTCGCGACATCGCGTCCGCCCGGCGCCCAGATCACCAGCCGCGCCCCCGTTTTCACCAGCAGCCCCCCAATCCTGGGCGCGACATCCGCCGCTGTGTTGCCCGGCAGCGCCTCATTCACCACCGACACCTGAGCATTGGGCGGAATGGCGGCGAGGGCGGCCTCAAGGCGGGCGGGATAGGTGGCGCTTTGCTCCCCCGCCTCGGTCCCGGCGGTCTGGGTGCCGCCCAGGGTCAGGATGGTGAGGCGCTTGTCCGCCAGGGCGGCCTGGCGGGCGGCGGGCAGGGACAGCGGGCGCAGAGCCAGCGCCTCGGGCACTACGCAGGGCGGGTTGGCCCAGGCGAGGGGGAGCGGACTGGTCAGCAGGATTGCGGCGAAGCCGAGGACGGCCCCGATGGCGGTGCGGTGCTTCATGCCCTCTCCTTGATGCGTTGGTGGGGAATATGGTGGCGGAGGATACGGTGCCGCGCCCGTGTATGTGACACCATGCACTCTGAGAGGTTACGTGCCCGTGTATGTGACATCACCTGTGCGCCACAATGCCCCATGCCCTTCCCTCCATCGCGGCCCGGTTCTTCCTCGCGGCCCGGTTCTTCCTCGCGGCATGGCGCCAGGCCAGAGGGGAGGGGAGGGTTGGCGTCTGGGTCCACCGTCACCGGCGGATCACGATCAGCCAACGGCGATCACCGAGATCTGATGCCCGATCGGACCGCCGTTCGTCAGGGTGCGGCGGCGATGGCTGAAGAAACGATCTTCCTCCGCCAGGGTGTCGAGGCCGGTGACGGTGACGCTGGCCAGACCGGCGGCGCGCAGGCGGGCAGCGCAGTAGCCGGGCAGATCGAACTGCCAGCGGGCCTCCCGCGTGCCCTCGGTGAAGAAGCGCGCGTTGTCTGGCGCACCGGCCAGCATGGCGTCGCGCAGATCGGCCGCCACCTCATAGGATGTTTGGGCGATGCAGGGGCCGACGGCGGCGGCGATGCGCTCTGGGCGGGCGCCGAGTTGGGTCATGGCGGCGATCGTGGCCTCGATCACTCCGGCGAGGGCGCCGCGCCATCCGGCATGGGCCGCGCCGACGATCCCGGCCGCGGAGTCGGCGAACAGCACGGGCGCGCAATCGGCGGTGATGATGCCAAGCGCCAGACCTGGCCGGTTCGTGACCATCGCGTCGGCGCGCGGGCCGTCGCCGGGCGCCCAGGGCGTGGTGACGGTGGCGACCGCGATGCCATGCACCTGTGTGCAGCCCAGGAGATGGGGGCGGGAAACGTTCAGGGAGTCAGCGGCGCGGCCGCGGTTTTCCAGCACCGAATCCCGGTCGTCCTGGCCGGAGAGGCTGCAATTGAGGCTGGCGAAAGGCCCGGACGAGACGCCGCCGCGCCGGGTGAAAAACCCATGTGGGAGCGGTAACAGATCAACGCGCACTGCTTCGGCCATGGATTTCCTCGTGGCGATGCGGCGTCATGGCCTCTGGGGGGTGGGGGCGTCAACGGGTGGGGGATTTTGGGGGAGAGCGCGGATGATCCTGGGCCGAGTGTTGCCGGAGCCGCATGGCAATACAATCGTATGGATGGACTGGGCGGGGGAAATTTGGTAGGAAGACCGGGCTCCCGGCTGACAGCTCCTTACTGTCAGCCGGGGCCGGTTGGGAAGTTACCCGCGGATTACCACTTTAATCCGTAGGCGCTTTTTTCCCCACCGGAGTTCGAGTACGATGCCAGGCATCTTACCGTCCTCCAGGCGGCACTATTGCCGCGTCCCGATCGTGACGCGGGGTTCTTAACGAGCCGTGAACGTCATGGTTGGGGCGCGGTATCGTTTTGGCCGGCTGGTTCGGTCGTTACGCTGACCGGTCGGGGTGAAGGCGCTGTCTTGATCATCGGAGTTGTCGCGGAACCCGGTTTTCCAGAAAGCGGCTCGCGTGGCTCATTGATAAAAAGTGATTAAAATTCAGAGCATGCTTGCTGTGGCGCCAAAAAGCGAAGAATAACACGGATTACACGGAGTTCTTCCCCCCGCGCGAAGCGCCTGAATCCTTGTCAACCATCCGGTCAGGGAAACAAGGCGCAATGACGGCGCCGCCACGCTCCGTGTAATCCGTGCCCTTACTCCGTGTTATTCTTCGCTTTGTTTCGCTCAGTCGAGGAAGCATCCAGTCAAATAAAGCTCTGAATCTCCAGGAACTCCCAGGATTGAATCTTGCTTCGCCGATCAAGAATTCCGGCCCAACCGCGCGAAACGCCTGCCGCGCCGCGCGGTGGGTTTCCACCGGGAGACAGGCCGCGCTCGTCCAGCGTCTGACATCCCTCCCCGGAGCACGGGAAGCGCCTTGTGAGGTTCGATGCGTCACAGACCACGGATCGCCGGGGGGAATTGCCGCGACAGGTCCATGGGCACGCCCGCCGGCGCAGGCGGACGGCAGGCGGTCGGCGTAAATCCATTGCGTGTAAGTGGTCCATTTCGTGTAGAGGGGCACGCTGACGGGTAGATCGAACCAGCATGGCTGGCTGTTGAAACAGAGTACCGTGTAGCCTCCCGCGATCCGCTTTCCCGGCGGCGGCATTCAGCAGTGTCCGGATGCTCGTATGAACGGCCATCGGTCATGCCCGCCTCATCCGCACCACCGGCGCTCCCTCGCGCGGAATGATCCATGGTGGTGATCTGAAACACTATCCTGCTGTTGAGCACGGTCAGGTGTAGGCGGCTTCCAGCATCCGCCTGATATGCTCCGGGATCGGATCGGCCTCGGCCTCGACCGCCGGGGCTGGCGTTCGCGTGCCCTCCGTTTTCGTGACTTCTGGCACGTCCGGCGGCGCCACGCCGCGCGCTGGCTGGCGGCGGGTTCCGGGCTGGCGGGAAAGGCGGGTTTTCACGATCCATCTCCATGCGCGCGGATGATGCCACAAGGCTGAACCACCACCATCCCCATCCGGAGGCAAAAGCCCAGGGATGGTGGCGGACCATGCGTTGGGATGATATCAGGACGCTGAACAGAAAAATCAAACCCCGAGGAAACGCGTCCGATGATCCCCCGTCCGCTGCTGCCCGCGCCGCGCCGCGCCGTCCTCAAAGCCGCCACCGGCCTCGCCGGCATTCTGGTACTGGGCCGCGCCCCGGCCGTGGCCCAGGCGGCGCCCAAGAAGCTGGTGCTGGCGCATATCGTGCCGCCGCCTGAATCGGGGGCGGTGGCGCTGAAATGGCTCGCCGACACGCTGACCGAGCGTTCCAAGGGTGAACTCGCGGTGGAATTCCATGGCGGCACGCTGCTGACCAAGGAGATCGACATCCTCAATGCGGTGAAGTCCGGCAATGTGGCGATTGGCTCGCCCTCCGGCGCGGCGGCGACGATCTTCCCGGAAATGGGCGTGTTCCTGGTGCCCTATCTGATCGGTTCCTACGAGCAATCCTACAAAATCCTGAATGGCACGGTCGGCGACAACCTCGACAAGGTGTTCCAGCAGAAATACGGCGTGAAGGTGCTGTATTTCTTCGATTACGGTTTCCGTCACTTCTGGAACTCGAAACGTCCGATCAACGAGCCGCGCGACCTGCGCGGGCTGAAAATCCGCACCCAGCCCTCGAAAGTCTTCACCGATACCGTCAACGGCCTCGGCGCCGTCGCCGTCCCCCTCAGCTGGGCCGAGGTCATCACGGCGGCGCAACAGGGGGTCATCGACGGGGCGGACCTGCCAGTGGTCAACATGGTGCCGCTGAAAGCCTACGAGGTCTCGAAATACTACTCGCTGACCGGGCATAATTATGGCTCCACCTGTGTCGCGATGAACCTTGGCGTGTGGAACGGCCTGACGCCCGCGCAGCAAAAACTCGTGCTCGACGCCAGCCGCGAGGCGCAGGGCATCATGCGCAAGCAGACCGAGACCATTGACAGCGAGGCCAGCGCCAGGGAATTGCTGGAATCGCGCGGCATGATCGTGAACGCGCCGAACCGCGAGCCATTTCGAAAGCTCGCCAGCGAGAAGGTCTGGCCCGCCTACCAGAAACAATACGCCGAACTGTGGGAACAGATCACCGCCGTCAAAGCCTGATCCGATGTCCTCATCGTTGAACCGGGCCGTCATCGCGGCCCCAAGGATGCTTGTCGGCGCCCTGGTGCTGATCGCCATCGGCGTGATGCTGTACGGCGTGCTCGCCCGTTATGTGCTGCTGCCCATCACCAACTGGCTCGATGTCGATCCGGTGAACTTCTTCTGGGTGGAGGAAGTGGGCGAAACCGCGCTCGCCTGGATCACCCTGATCGGCGCCGCCATCGCGGTCGCGGAACGCAGTCATTTCCATCTCGCCGTGCTGGTGCATCGCCTGCCGCCCGAGGCACAGCGGAAGATGGACATCGCCACCCATGTCCTGATCGCTGGCTTCGGGCTGCTGGTCTCCTGGCTGGGCCTGAAACTGGCGATGCTGAACGCCTCCCTGACCTCCCCCGCGCTGGAACTGAGCCTCGCCTGGCTCTACATTCCCGCCGCCGTGGGTGGTTTGCTGATGGCGCTGTACGCCGCGAACAATATCCGGGAGCGGATGGTGCCATGATCCTTTCCGCCACCGTCCTGGTGTTCGTCATCCTGCTGCTGCTGTCGGTGCCGATCGTCTTCTGCCTCGGCGCCGCCGGGGTCGCGGGCCTGCTGTTGGGCGGGTATCCGTTGCAGCAGCTTGGCTCCTCGATGATCGCCGCCTCGCAAAGCTGGGTGCTGCTGGCGATCCCCTCGTTCGTGTTCGCCGGTTCGCTGATGGAGCGGGCGGGAATGTCGAACTCCCTCGTCGAGCTTGCCCGCGCGCTGGTCGGCTGGGTGCGCGGCGGTCTGGGCATGTCGGTGATCGTGGTGTCGTATTTCTTCTCCGACATCTGCGGCTCCAAGATGGCGGAGGTCTCAGCACTCGGCTCCGCGCTGGTGCCGCCGTTGAAGCGCGCCGGCTACCGGGCCGAGGACGCCGCCTCCCTGATCGCCGCCGGCACCGCGATGGGCATGCTGGTGCCGCCCGCGATCTTCATGATCGTCATCAGCGCGGTCACGAACCAGTCCGCCGTCGCGCTGTTCCTGGCCGGCTTCATCCCCGCCGCCGTGATCGGGGTCATCCTGTGCATTCTGGTGATGATCCAGGCGCACATCATGGGCTGGCCCAAGGATTCGCGCACCAGCCTGGGACGCGTGGCCCGCGCCTCCCGCGATGCCGCCGTGCCAATGGTCATTCCGGTGGTCATATTGGGCGGCTTTTACATGGGCGCCTTCACCGCGACCGAGGCCGGGGCGATCGTCGCGCTCTATTCGTTACTGGCCGCGAAATTATATTACAAGACCGTAAGCTGGGCTGAAGTATTCACCCTGGCCTGCGAGGCCGGCGTGCTGACCGGCGTGGTCATTTATCTGCTGGCCGTGGCAACCATCTTCCAATACCTCATGGGCCTCTCCGGCATGCCCCAGTTCCTCGGCTGGGCTTTGGGTCCGTTGGAGGCAACGCCTTGGCTTTTCCTCACCGCGGTGGCGCTGCTGACGCTGGTGTTCGGCATGCTGCTGGAGGGTCTGCCCGCCGCTGTCGTGCTGATCCCCGTGGTGTTCCCCATCGCGGTGAAGATCGGGGTGCATCCGGTGCATTTCGACATCGTGCAAACCGCCGCCGTGGGGATCGGGCTTTTTACTCCGCCCCTGGGGGTGGGGTTGTTGATGGCGTTGCGGTTCGCTGATGTTTCTGTGTGGCAACATGCCCGGTCTTATGTGCCGTATTTGATCGCGCTGCTGATCGGGCTGATGGTGATCATTCTTGTACCGGAATTGTCACTGTTTCTGCCGCGGAGCGCGGGGTTGATCAAGTAGAGAGAAGGACCGGCTGCTCCCCGTCCGGCTCATGCCGGGCGAACCGCGCGAAACTTCGGCCATCGGGCCAGCATCCCGCCGGGCGGGAGAGGCTGAAAGCCGTCTGACCGTGTTTTCCCTGGCCAATCGGGTGGAAAGACCGCTTTTTCAACACAGAGTTCAAGGCGAGGTCACGGATTACACAGAGACTGGCTGCATCGTCCCGAGGCCCTTGTCTTCGTTCCCGTGGCGGACAGGGGAACCGGCGCTTCGCATGGAGACCGGATGACGCCTGCGCCAGCCCGGACCTGACGGCGCTTTCCGACGCGGTGGCGGTGGGGAAAATGTCCAGCAGATGATTCGCCAGCATCGCTGCCTCGGGCCGCGGTACACGCTGTTTACGTGTGATGGCCGCGTAAAATTCCGAAATCGCCTGTAGCGTCAGAACACACGGCCTCATATGCGCGTGTTCCATGACGCACATGGCGATCTGGTGCCGCGGACCGGCCAGACGATCGACCGCGTAAACCAGAATGTTCGTGTCGAGCGTGAACCGCTCATCGCTCATGCAGGGAATCCCGGTCAAACCGGCCGGATCCGATGTCCCAGCCGCGTTCCATCGCTGCTTTCCATTGCTCCCAGGCGGCTGTTTGTTCCGGGGTGGGAAGCGCCCGCGTGTCCGCCCGCGACAGCCGCGCGACGGGCTTGCCATCGCGGGTGATGAGGATGTCCTCGCCCGCCTCCACGTCCTGGATGCAACGGGCGAAGGAGCGGTCCGCGTCCTGAAGGCTGATGGTCTTGGTCATGCGGTCAGGGTAGCACGCCGCTATTCCACCGTCACCGATTTCGCGAGATTGCGCGGCTGATCGACATCCGTGCCCTTCAGCACGGCGACCTGATAGGCCAGCATTTGCACCGGGATCGCGTACAGGATGGGGGCCACGAACGGATCGACCGTGGGCAGGATCATCGTGCGCGTGGCGATGCCTTTCAGCTTCGCCGCCCCGGCCGCGTCGCTGAACACGATCACCTGACCGCCGCGCGCCGCCGCCTCTTGCAGGTTGGAGGCGGTTTTCTCGAACAACGGGCCGGAGGGCACGATGGCGATCACCGGCACGGCGCTGTCGATCAGGGCGATCGGCCCGTGCTTCATTTCTCCGGCGGCATACCCTTCCGCGTGGATGTAGCTGATTTCCTTCAACTTCAGGGCACCCTCCAGCGCGATCGGGTAACAATTGCCACGGCCGAGATACAGCACGTCGCGCGCCTTCGCGACCAGGGCGGCGATTTCCTG